>DATFMH010000123.1:0-5749 GCA_035267045.1 Balneolales bacterium | reverse complement strand
CTTTCCGGTAATTACAGAATGGAAATTGGCATGTACACTACCTGTAGCATTGAAGCTCCATTTGCCATTACCATTATCTTTATATGACAAGCTCAGGTCGCCATATAATTCCGGATCATTGCCTTGCTTCATTCCGAAGTACGTTGCTTTTACATCGAGGAAAAAACTTTGATCTGTTGTTACCAGGAACATAGAACCCTGGACATAAGAATCTACTGAAGTTCCGGGGATATTATCCGGCAACTTGATGACATCCACTTTGGCTTCAAACATTACAATATACTTATGACTGCCCTGTCCTTTCCATGGTTCATTGCCTCCTATATCAGATTTATAATGCATAACATCATGCATTACATGATGTATATCATCATTCGTACCATTATAGAAGAATCCGCCACCGATGCTATTGGCGACAATCAGACGGGGTGGAACGATCGGTATACTGGCATCCAGCTGAAAATAGACACCGAAAGTAAAATCACCATCTACCTTACCTAATTTACCCAGGGCGTCAAAACCTGTTCCGCTACCTGATGAACCGGAACCACCCGAACTGCTAAAATTAAAATGTCCGGATGCGGCAACTTTAAGAATCCAATTATCCGAGTCGGTATAATGGTAATCAAAACCGGCTTTCAGATTTATATAGTTACCAAAGCCAACTGTGGCATCCTTAACTGTGAGTCGCAGACTGTTATTAGTTTTATAATATAGTACTTCTTGCACGCTGGCCTTGGGTAAATCGGCAATATTTATGTGTAATGCCGGCGTCCCGCTTTCACTCCCAAAGCGCAAATATTCCTGAACGTGAATGGTTGTATCGGATTTGCCAATACTTTTATCTGCCGAACCACTGGCTTTAGCGATATGTATATCCGTATTGGAGCCATGAGAAAACTGGCCAATGGAGATGGTAATCTTACTGCCGAGCGACAAACTACCGCTATTTATATGACCAAAATCACTTATTCCAGCTTTATTAATCTCCATATCCTTCAACGTGATACTACTTGTGAAACCCTTAAGTTTCAGATTGGCACCCAGATTCATTTTGAGGTTAAAACCGGAATTATGGTTATTGGCAGCTGTTCCCGTAGATACATTTTGTAAACTCAGCTTAAAAAAGGAGGTGTTAAACGAAAAGCTCGGTGTATTTGAAATGTTCCAATTGACATTACCATTTTGATAGTAAAACCCATAATTCGATACATCCTCACTGTTGTTATTGTTATTGTTGGGGACTCCGAATTGGATCTTGTTAGTATTACCTTTAGATCCCGGATCTTTATCTATAAACAGGTTGGCATCCACATAGAAAATAGACTGCGCCATATCCGTCAAATTTAAATGCATTCCAGCACCGGTCAGGTTTATGGTAGCTATGTCCCCGAGTGATAAATTGGCCAGTTTCCCACTTGTATCGAAATCGGGTCCCTGGCTTGTAATATGACCATTTTTGTCTACTGTTACCGTAAAAGTTGAGCTGGTTTGTGAACCCGGATCAGCATTTTCCGCTATAACATCCGGCAATTTGGCTTTCCCCTGTGCCTGAAGTTTAAGTCCTGCACTATTATCAACTATTACCTTGAGAGAGGTTAGTTGAACATAGCTGCCAATGATATTATAGCTTTTATTCTGTCCGATTAATTCCACGCTGCCATTACCCATCGAGACATGACCATCAGATCTTATTGAAAGATCATTTATATCAAATTGCTTCCCTAAAAAGTTCAGCTGCCCTGACAATACCAGGCTCAACAGATCATTTTGATAGGTCACATTCAATGACGGCTGTTTTATTGTTGCTTTGCCATTTAAAAGAGACACCGTTTGTGTATTTGAATTATTGGTACCTACCGAACCAATAGACACTCCATTCGTACCGATCTTTAAATCCTTAACCGTAACCGCGAAACCCTGTCCGAGTATATCCGGCGAACTTATTCTTCCATCAATATCTACTCCGAAATTATTCGAACCCGACTCCAGCGATAACTGATCCATATTCAAACGGAGATATTTATTACCCAAACCAAGCTGATTAACCAAATCGGAAGCATTACTACTAAAACTCCACTTATTATTTGAGACTGAATATCCGGCTGTATAAAACAGGTGTTGCATTTTTTTCGTGGAATGATCCACGAGCAGTTTACTATAAAATTCACCGGATAATTGAACTTTTTTGGAGTTACCCAGCTGGATTTTGGCCCCATCTATGGCCATCACGAAATTACTGTCGGCAAAGCTTTTGGATATCAATGGCTTGGCAACAGGCTTAGTTGGGACATTTGAATCATCCTGCCAGATGGTTCCGGCTGATATGGATGCATTTTTAAATCCGCTTTTCCCTATGGCAACATTATTTATGGATAATGGAATATTATTTAATGCATCCGGTAATTTAATACTGACCGAAGCTAACAACTTAAATAAATTCTGCCCTTTGGGTTGTTCAAATTTTACAGTATCGATAGCTAATGGAATATGCAATGCTTGTTTCAGGTCGATGGGATTCGTGGGTACGGCTTTGATAGATCCACCTGTTATTTTAGAAAACGTATTATTGACCTCCACATCCAATTGTATATTCAACGATTTGTTAAAACCAACAAGCACCATTTTAACCTTCTGCCCGGATTTTGTGGTCAACCGGAGTCCGCCATTAGGTGTATTCTGAGTCTTAACTTTTAATGTTTTCGTTGCGGGATCCCGCAGTACCAGGTAAGCGATATCCTTTGAAGGCAAACCAAGGGTATCTGGTACATTTACGGCGGCCAGTACATTATCAAGGTGAAAGCCTTTATTATCATAAAAGGCGATCCGTTCGGACTGTCCGTTTTGTTGTGTCCGGTCAATATCGGCCCGGCCGCTTGTAACACCAACGGGTGATAAACCCAGGAGTAAATTATGAAATTGTACCTGGTAATTATCTCCATTGTGCTTACCGTACCGCATCGCTACCGTACTGGTACCATTGATATTAACACCGTTTTTATCGATGGAAATATTTTGGGGTAAGACAAATCGTAAACCTTTGTTGACCGAAATTGGCTGTGACGGATCGACAAGGGACCACTTGGTCGGATCAAGCCCGACTTCCAGGCCAATTTGATCCTGGATTTGAATACTACCGGTCGAAATAGATCCCCCGACCAGATCAAACGCGGCATTATTGAACGCGACATTGACACTTTTACCATCGGCATCCAGGCTTCCATTCCCTGTTAATACAAAACCATTATTGTTAATTTGTGCATGTTGTACGGTAAACTGGAATATCGAATCCCTGGATGGGTAATAAAAAGTAAAGGGTCCCTGCAAATTAATATTACCGGATAACACTTCCCCTTGCAGGATATCCAATTTCAGGTTACCGGTAGCTGTCAGAGGAGTTGTGTTATCCGTCTTTAAGGTAGCAGAGGCATCACCCTCCATGGTTAATGTTTGCTTATTATTACTAAATCCGAAGTCCAGTTCTGTATTTGAAAAACCAAGACTGACAGGTCCCATCACGAGTTGACCACATGGGGTAAAATTATGCACCGTACCAGTTAGTCCGCCCTCTTTGTTGAGTTGAACAGAAAATGTTTTATCCGGACAATTCTGATTCTTTGATGTAAAGAAATCAGGCTCCTTCAGTTTACCCGATATATGGATATCATAATTTTGCGATCCGTCATTTGCCGCGCCAAGACTGCCTGATATTTTCTGAACTTTTAATCCTGTATGAGCACTTAAGGGTACCAGAATCCCGCCATTCGGAATTGTCAAGGGCTCGAGCGTACCGTCCAGGATACCGTTATTAAAACCAACATTATTTAACGTAGCTGTCGTATGCTGTAACTGGGGTAAAGTATTCTTGAATCCCGGAAATGTCAGTTCAAAATCCGCATGTGGAATCAAATGGACCAAATCACCTGATTGGAAAGTAAAAAAGTGAATGGTATCCTTCTTCACATGGAAAGCGATTGGTTTTAAATGGAAAGCTCCCACATCAAACCCGGGTGATTGCAGAGGTGGATTTGAATTATCATTTATATCCTGTTGTGGTATGATAATTCCGACATCACTTTTGAGTTCAACATTTTTCAAAGGCGCTTTAAAATCCTGCCCACTGTCCAGATCCATGGTCAAATTCAAATCCATATCCACATCATACGACAGACCCAGCCTGGAACTCCAGTTTAAGGATAGATTTTGAATCTGTTGGATTCCCAGTTTTAACGATCCCAGGTTAATTTTAGCCGGCTGATTTAATGCATTGGCTTGTGTTACCGACACGGTCATTTCATTCTGATTCAACTGAGCCTGGATACCGGTATGAGCTGCCGGGTTGCCGTTTAAGTCATTGATTTGAAATGTTCCGTCCAGATTGAAGTTATAAGACGGCTGAACCGCTCCATTAACATTGGTATTGATATTCCCTTTTACGGTATTGAGAACCAAACTGGTTCGGTTGGCATCACCATCTAGCGGGACATTTTCGTCCAGGTTCTCAAGATCAACGTTGGCACTCAGATAGCCATTCTGGGCAATCTCCGCCGTTACCGAACCGCTTTGATCATTGAACGGGTGATGAAATATAGTCAATTTGCCATCTAAAATTAGCGCATTGGAAGGCAGATTAGGATCGGCGTTCGTACCATAAGCAACACGCGTCAGGTACATAGGTACACCCAAACGAGATAAATTAAATGTCGTATCATTGGCCGGTACATCGGCAATCACTGTTCCACTTTGAATCTGTGCCGTGGATGGATTGATATGCACATTTTGGAGTGTTACATCCAGTTCCGGATTATTAGGCAAATTACCTTTAAAAGCCGGCATGACCAGTTTGAGTTTTGCACCGGGTTTGGTATTCAACAAATAGGTACCATTTTGTTGCTGTTTTGCCGTGACCAGAAGGGTGTCGTTTTGTTTGATTTGCAGGTATGCGATGGATGTCACCGGCAACGGTATCTTATCCGGCAATAATTTATTCCCGAAGAAAGAAGGATCCGGGTGAAATCCGCTGTTATCGGCATACGCAATGCGCTGATCCTTCCAATCAAAATTTATTTGACCTCTTTTGATTCCAAAGGGACTAAAACCAAGTGCAAAATTCTGGTTGAATGTCGCTTTGAGTGTATCCAGTTTCCATTTATTAAAATGTAATGTGGCATCTGCTTCACCCTTGACATGTGCACCTGCTGTATCTATGACGATAGCACTTTGCAAAGCCATCATCAGACCGGCCTTTGAACCCAATGTTGTTGTATCGGAAACCGCACGGAATGTCATATTATCACTGGCATCGATCCCTGATTTAAATCCGACCCCCTGGTCTATAATCACTTTACCGCTTTTAAGACGCATCGTATTCAGATTGAGGACCATGTGATCGAAGGTCACATCCGTTGAGCTGTTTTGTAATTTCAACTTCTGACGTCCGTCGATCTTCAATCCGTCAAGACCTATATGCGCCTTATTGATATGAAATACAAAAACTGGATTTTTCTTTGGTACAGACCAGTCAAACGACTTATTCATATCGAAACTGAGTTTGGAAAATTTACCCGTGGTCAGATCCACTGAAGCAACGCCATCCACCGATTGATGATCCCCCAGATGCAAAGTTGTCGTTGTGGATAGTACAGCTCCCTGTTTTCCACTTGCATCAGTCAGATTCAGTTTTGCCGTTTTGACCGTTGCCTGGTATGGACCTACATTTAATGGACATTTCGGTACCAGATTTGTGACA
>DATFMH010000122.1:0-32520 GCA_035267045.1 Balneolales bacterium | reverse complement strand
AACTAAATTTGAAGCTAGTATACCTAAAAGATATTTATCATTTTTACCAATAAGATAGGCTGTATTTACGAGATAAAATTCACCATTTTGATCATATGTAAAATTACCACGAAGTGAAATATCCGGTAAAATTATTTTAGGTTTTTCAAATTCTTCCAAATAACTACATGCTCTTAATTCCCACCAATATTCACCCTGATCATATCGTTTTTGGGCTTTCTCTTCAAAATACCCCAGATATTTAGTGATAGCCGGATATTCTTTTTTGAATAATTCCCATTTATTGTCTTCTCCATTCAGGTTTTGATTGGTCCAACCCGATGGAATATTAATAAGATATTTATCCTCGCAGGGAGGTTGGTATCTTTTAATATCTTTTCCAGCTAAAAAAGGTTTTATAAACTTTATACTTTGGGGATCTTTATTCAATAACTGTTCCTTAGTATCTCTATCGATAACAAACGCTTCATTTAATCCGGTTAAAATTCCCCGATATATTTTACCACCTACATACTCATGCAATGGCATTCCTGTATTTTTCACTTTTTCTAAAAGTTTTTGAGCCGATTCATCAATAAGCGTCCAACCTTCTTTGGGTAATTTATTTTGATCTACTTCAAAACTATTATCTGCGATGAGTTGATTTAGATCATCAAATTTTAAATTTTCAATTTGCAAAGAGTTAAAATTAACTGATTGGTTCTCATTCCTGATCTGTAATAAACACGGATAGGTCGTTGCCTCTTCAAATACCGGCAAATCCCCAAAATCAATGATGGATTCAATCTGATATTTTTGCAGCCATTCCCGCAATGGTATGCCATACCTGGCACGCATCCACTTATTGGAAACGATATAATGAAAAAGTCCACGATCCCGGAGTAAGTTCATACCCTGTTCAATAAAGTATTGATAGAGATCGGCAGTTCCCTGAAAGACCGAATAATGAGTTTTTAAAAATCCTTTAAGATCTTTCAACTGTTCCTGACGGATATACGGTGGATTTCCAATCACTATATCAAATCCTAAAAACTTACCTCCCTGATCAAGCACTTCGGGAAACTCAAAACGCCACTCAAAAGCCTGGTTAAAGAAAACGCCGCTTTCTTCCTCATCCTTTTGTTTTTCCAGTTGCTGTACTTTCTTTTTCTGTTTTTGCAAGTCTTTCTTCGAGAACTTTTGATCTCCAAACAAATCGTTGTTCTGCATCAAGTCTAACCGGCCGCGTTCTTTACTGAGTTTTTTATTTATTGGACGATTATTCAGAAGATTCGTGCTGTATTCCTTTTTGATATCATCAATCAACTGTTGCAGGCGGTGTTTTTCAGTGCGATTACCGGTATTTTTATAGTTTTGAACCGCTTCTTTATAATCATTGAGAGAGTGTTTGCTATTTCTAAAAACATCACTCAAATCACTGTCCAGGTCAAATCGGCTGACCAGCGAATTCCCAAGTTTGATATTGATATCGATATTTGGCAGCACTTCCAGTTCCAGATAATCACTTTCCTGGGTGTAATAGGCATGCTTCAGCAACTCAATCCACAACCGTAACCGGCATATTTTTACCGAGTTCGGATTAATATCTACTCCAAAAAGACAGTTTTCAATCAGATATCGTTTTTCATGAAATAAGGTCTGCTGAATACGCTGCCGCTCAGTCGCAATCTTCCGGCTTTTTAAATGACTTCCCTGCCAGGTATGTGACACATCATAATTATATAACTCATCATCGGCGTA
The DNA here is from genome assembly GCA_035267045.1 of Balneolales bacterium. Classification (GTDB taxonomy): domain Bacteria; phylum Bacteroidota; class Rhodothermia; order Balneolales; family DATFMH01; genus DATFMH01. The sequence goes on along the minus strand of DATFMH010000122.1, from coordinate 30,780 downwards.
GGTAGTGATCAACTCATCATTCTCAACATGTATATTTACATTTCGCAGAACTTTGCCATCCGTATCACACAAAATCCCGAGATAAGATTTGATCGCCAGAAGTTCGTTCAAACAGGAAACCAGAAAATGTCCGGATCCAACCGCCGGATCACAAACTGTGATATTATTAATTACCTCGTTAGCTTTTTTGATGGAGATATCGCGCCCGATATGATTGTAAATGTCTTTAAGTGTTAGCCCCTCATCCGGAATCGAACGAGTACGATTCGTCCCTCTTCCCGGGGGAGAGGGATGTTCCGGATTTATCCGGGACTGGGTGAGGGCTTGTGCTATGCGTTGCAGTACAGACTCAGTATCATCTAATACTTCCTCATTTTTGAATCGTATAATGCTTATTCCCAATTCATTCAAAAATTCAGTTCGCCGTGCATCCGCGATTTTCTGATTTTTCTCTTCATGATAACCACCATCCAATTCTACTCCGAGTCGGGCTTTGTGGCAATAAAAATCTAAAATAAATCCTTCTTTAACAGGATGCTGGCGCCGGAATTTGAAACCATTTAATTGCTTATTTCTCAATAATTGCCATAAATATTCCTCGGCATTTGTTTGCCTTTTTCTAAGGTCACGAGCCGCTATGATTAGCTCTTCGGGTAATTTCTCACCTGGTTTTCCAGACATACCACGCACTTCGCCCTCACCCGGAACCGAACGAGTTTGATTCGTCCCTCTCCCCAGGGGAGAGGGATTTAGGGTGAGGGAAAGCTTATCTACCACCGTCTTCCGCAATGTTTCTCTTGCCATATATTCGGTGATAAATCCAGGTGTATAAAATGAACCGTCTTTATACCCGTTAATTTTTTCAAAAATAAGTCCAAGAACAGAGGCATTAATTAATGTCTTTCGCTCTTCCCTGATTTCTTCACCGCCGTCAGCACTAAAATCGTAAGCATCGAGAAAGCGAAAGAGATATTCCAGCGTATTTAACGAATTCCCCCTTTTGTCAGTAAGCACGCTACGGTTATACACCGGTATCTCACTTTTATCATCAAGCCCCGAAATGCGCGTCGTTTCCCTTTCCAGTTGTGCCACATCAAAAAGAGAACTGTTGAGATACGGAATATGTCCGAATTTTTCATTGACTTCAGCACTTCTATCCGATTCCCGTTTTGCCAGCACCTGGAAGAAAAGCTTATTCAGCTCATCAAAATCATCAATATCCGTATAATTCAGAAATTTAAATTTTTTGTCCCCACGATGATAACGGAATAACTGGGCTTCCAATAATTTTAAAAAGAGTATACGGTTCATCCAGGTAATACACAGATCAAGAGCAACATGGAATAATTGTTCATTTCTGTCACCGCCATATTTAACAACCGGATCACTAACCGTACTTAGATGATCTTCTGCATCCAGAATAGTTATGGTATTTTCAACAAGCGATCCCGTCTGTCGGAGGTCAGTTGAAGCCCGCCTTATATAACGTGTATTTTTCTCTTTCATTTCCTCCAGACCAAGGATATATAATAGTTCACGGTAAAATTCCCGATTGAGACTATTACTATCATTGGCAAAAGGTTCTTTTAATAAATAAGAAGGAGTAAAAATTTTATATAGAGGAATCAGTTTCTTTTCATAATCGCTTCCCTCTTCTCCCTTTAAAAAACGACGCATCTTACGAAGATCAATATGGAGACCTTCGATCTCCGTATTATCAGACTCCATAAACCGGCTAATCTCATTATACATGAAGTCTTTGTTAGAAGAGACTTTTTGGTTTGCTTTCCAACTTTTGTACGTCTTCAGCAAGCTTTTTGACTGATAGAAACTATATTCAAATTCCTGGGCATCAAAAATGTACCAATCCCACATATTTGAAATCACAACATGTCGAAGATCCGAATTTTGGGCATCACTACGCTGTTCAAGGTAATAGAGAACAGCCTCATGCATTGCTTTGCGATTAATGGAATTTTCCGAAATCATCTCACCCTGGTTGGATGGTCGCTTTATTTCTATAAGTACACCAACTGAGGCTTTGGCTTTATTATCAGTATGAATCGCCAGATCTATGCGACCATTCGTGTTAATGAAATAGTCACTAAATCCTGTTTTTTCAAAAAAGGGCGGTATGAAGTTCTTAAAATGTTCCTCTGATTCATCTCTTTTTTCAGCCAGCTCAACTTCATTCAGGAATTCAGTGAATGCAGATGTAAAATTATTAAAAGAAGACCGGTCAATCGGTTCCTTTAAATAAGATTTATTAATGGATTTACGTAGCTTCTTAACTTTTAGCCTCATAATATCGGGATTTATGTAATGCTACAATAATTAAAGCTGTAGATGAATACAAGACTAAATTATAAATATCTTAATAAAGCTTTGTGCCCTCTCCCTGAATCGATCGGGATCGATTCAGTCCCTCTCCCCGGGGAGAGGGATTTAGGGTGAGGGAAAACTTACTACTACCGTCTCCCGCAATGCTTTTCTTACAGAAGTATTATATAACAAAAAAGCCTTGCGGGCATTACTGCGCAAGGCTTTCCTGTGGGATCGGGCGGATTCGAACCGCCGACACACGGATTTTCAGTCCGTTGCTCTACCTACTGAGCTACAATCCCGTCTTTCAATTTTGAAAGAGTCGATAATATAAAACGATTTACACCTTAAAGAAAGACCGGATCGTTAAAAACTTCAAAAAAATCCAATTTAATCAGGTATCGATCTGAATATCCTTGATCCGCATTTGTATGGTCGTACGGTTATGCCATGTATTTTCTTCCAGAACATAAGCCATATTCAAACACCCATTTTTACAGGTTCGTACGGCCGGCAGAAATTCATGCATGTTAAATCCTATGGCATCATATACCGCAGAACCGTTTTGAGCAACTTTCATCTTCAGATGGCCGTTGCCGACAACTGTTGGATTTCCAATCACCCTCAGGCCTTTAGAAACGAAGATTGGTTTCAGATTTTTCGGGCCGAAGGGTTCGAATTGGCGTAATACTTTCCAGAACCTGGCATCTACCATACTCAGATCAAGATCCGCATCAATTATCAGTTCCGGTTCGAAATCTTCTTCATTAAGCTGTTCAAAAACAATTTCATTAAAACGCTCCCGGAATAGATCGAGCTGATCCTCCATCAGCGTCAGGCCGGCGGCATATTCATGTCCGCCGAATTGTACGAGTAAATCATCACATTTTTTAAGTGCGTTGTAAATATTGAATCCTTTAATGCTTCGTGCCGAGCCTTTGACCATGCCATCGACAGTGCTAAGCATAATGGTAGGCCGGCAATACCTATCAACCAGTCGGGAGGCGACAATGCCGATAACTCCAAGGTGCCACTCCGGATCGTGTAAAACCACCGATGAATCTTTTTCGATATCAAATTCCTGATCCAATATATTCATGGCTTTTTCCATGGTATCGGCATCTATCTGTCGACGTTTAAGATTGATAGCCTCAAGTTCATGTGCACGGGCTGCCCCTTCTTCTTCCGTCTCAGCTATCTGTAATTCCACAGCTGTAGTGGCATCACCCAGGCGTCCGGCCGCATTAATACGCGGACCAATGGAAAAAACGATCTGCGAGGTTCCAATATGACCGGGCTGTAGTTTTATGAGCTTCATCAGGGCTTTAATTCCGGGGCGTGGATTGGTATTCAAAAGTTTCAATCCTTCCCGCATGAGAATGCGATTTTCGTCCACAATAGGAACGATATCCGATGCAATGGAAATGGCCAGCAGGTCGAGGAATTTAAAAGCCACTTCTTTTGGCAAACCCAATTTTATAAGAACAGCCTGAATAAGTTTAAAGGCGACACCGGCGCCGGATAAGCCGTCAAAGGGATACTCACAATCGGGCCTTTTAGGATCGAGCACAGCCAGGGCATCCGGAATCGAATCGCCGACGGTGTGATGGTCGCATATGACCATATCGATTCCAAGTTCTTTGGCGTATTTTGCCTCTTCAACAGCCGTGATACCGCAGTCAACCGAGATGATTAATCCGGCGTGCTGTTCCTCAGCAAATTTCACGCCTTCATTGGAAATACCATATCCCTCCTTAAAACGATGCGGGATATAATACTGCACATCACAGCCAAAATCTTTCAGGAATGTATACATTATTGATGTAGCGGTTGTACCATCTACATCATAGTCGCCGTAAACGACTGCTTTCTCACTTTCCCGTATGGCTTTGGCCACCCTGCAGGCGGCTGCATCCATATCTTTCATCAAAAAGGGATCGTGAATATCTTTTAAATCCGGTCTGAAAAATGACCGGGCACTTTCGAAGGTGGAGATCCCCCGAATGGCCAACAACCTGGCGATGATATCTGAAACGCCCAGACTTTCCTGAAGCGCGGATACAGTCTCCTCATCCTCCGGCTGTGTAAAAACCCAACGGAATGACATAATTCATAATATTTTTTTTTCTTTAACATGAATAGGTAACCGGCTGTCATACCGTGAAACCACCACACCAATAGTGTGTAAATAACCGAAAGAACGGAAGCTTCCGGTTAAAACTTTTCAATAAATAATTCCTCATATATCTGATAACGGTGAAGAAATATTATATCCAAACTCCAAAATGGGACACCGCTCTAACGCTAAAATTTCTACACTCAAAATATATACAGATATTCCGGGAATAAAAGGAAATAACTGTAATAACTCATAAAAATATCACATGATATTTGAAGTCTTTTACTTTATAAGACCCACAACATGAGTAATGCTTACGCTTCAAAGGTTCATTTATTAAGAAATTTTATAACTGCTATCTAAAATGCATAATTGGGTAATTGATATGCAGATAGAAAACAGTTACCCAATAATTAAGCAGTATAATTAAACAATAATAACATCTTATAAGTAATTGATTTTATAAAACACCTTAAGGGATAATCATCTTTATTTCATTTACCCCTTAAAACAGCCCTTTACCGTTTGATAACTGTCGTTTATCTTATAGGAGATAGTTATTTCTTTTTAAAAATTTTATTACTTAAAAAAAGAGAGCGTTATACATCGGTATGAGAAATAACTCATCCATTAAAATTAAAAAACTGTTCATTTACAATTTCTTTACAGAGATCAGCGATAATTTATAAAGCATGGTCAGAACCCGTAACAGGACAAAAAAAGACGAGAAGAACAAAAGAATCATCCAGATTTTTCTGTTCTTATTTCAAAATTGTATGTAACTTATACCACCTGTACAGGCCAATTATTTTATATTTTATTTATAAACAACATTTTATCTGGAAGCGCTTTTTTGTTATCTCGTGGGCAGTTATTTGAAATTATAGTGATTAATATTACTTATTAACTTTGAAAAGATAGTATTATGGAATCAACAACAATTACCGCTAAAGAAATTGATGAAAAATTTTCGCTCTTTAGCCGTATCGAAAGGAAAGAACATGAACAGGTAGTTATCTGTTCCGAACCCCACGTCGGTTTGCGTGCCATTATAGCCATACATAATACCACGTTGGGCCCGGCACTTGGGGGAACCAGAATGTGGCCATATAAATCAGAGGACGAAGCCATACGTGACGTTCTCCGTTTGTCCCGTGGAATGACGTACAAAGCTGCCGTTGCAGGTTTAAATCTCGGCGGGGGTAAAGCTGTAATCATAGGTGATCCGAAGACTGATAAAAACGAAGCTTTGTTCAGGGCTTACGGCCGTTTTATCGAAGGGCTTGCCGGACGATATGTCACAGCTGAAGACGTAGGTACCGATATCAAAGACATGGAATGGGTTCGCATGGAAACCAAATATGTAACCGGTATTTCACGAGCCCTGGGCGGAAGTGGTGACCCTTCATCTGTTACTGCTCTCGGTACATATATGGGTATGAAAGCCTGTGCCCACAAACGTTTTGGCAATGATTCTCTGAAAGGTAAAAAAGTGGCTGTCCAGGGTGCCGGACATGTTAGTAGTTACCTGGTGGATTATCTGGTTAAAGAAGGTGCCAAAGTTTATATAACGGATATATTTGATGAGAAGGTCCGGAAAATCGTGGCCGATTCCGGTGTAACAGCCGTTAAACCGGATGAGATATACGGTCTCGATGTCGATATTTTCAGCCCGTGCGCACTTGGCGGAATTATCAATTCTGATACCATCCCTGAACTGAAGTGCAGCATTATCGCCGGATCAGCCAACAATCAGCTTGACGACGAAAATGTTCACGGACAAATGCTCATCGATCACGATATCATGTATGCACCCGATTATGTGATCAATGCCGGAGGCCTTATCAATGTGGCTAACGAACTGGAAGGTTACAATTATGACAGGGCTCATGAACAGGCAGAACGTATTTACGATGTGATCCTGGATATTGTGAACCATGCTGAAGAGAATAATATCCCGACCTATAAAGCATCTAACGAGCTTGCTGAACAACGCTTACGCCAAATTGGTCGAATTAAAGAAATTTACGCCTCCAACAGCCATTACTCTGGCCGCCTGGGGGAGTTAAATGATTATCATAGTTAATTTAAAGACACCTGGATTGTACTTCACAATCTTTCTTTAAAACCTTAAAAGGCGATTCCTGTGATGGGAATCGCCTTTATTTTTTCCTGCCTGATATGTCATACATTAATACAATGCTGCGTTAACCGGTTACGCTTCAACCATACAACTTTACTTCTTTCGATACGTTAAATTGTATAATGGATAGTCCAAAAAATCTACGTAATTATTTGTATCTTTGATGTAGTCCAAACCAGGTTGTTAACAGCAGTTTTCATTAACTGAAACACTTCAAAGACAGGAAAAATCAATCTATTGTCATCTTTTCATTATCTATGATTAATAAGGAAGAATTTTTAAATAAAGATCGCATAATTAAAGGAATCTCAAAGGACGGTTACTTCAAAATTTCAGCAGTCAAGACTACCGATGTTGTTAAGGAAGCAAAACGCAGACATGGCCTTTCATTGTTGAATACTGTTATCCTGGGTCGTGCATTGACCGGTGTCATGTTATTAGCATCGGAACTGAAAGGGGAAGAACGGGTACAATTGAGAATTGAAGGCGATGGTCCGATAGGATTATTAAAAGCGGAAGCAAATTCAGCTGGTGAAATTAGAGGGTTCGTAGAACATCCGGAAGCGGAACTCGATTACACCAAAACGTCTGATTTGGGAGATGGTCTTGGCGATGGGACATTGAGCTTTTCAAAAATTCTTTATAACGAAGCGCGGCCACTAACCGGTATTGTACATCTGATCAACGGCAATATCAGCGATGACCTTGTGCATTACCTGTTACAATCAGATCAGATACCATCAGCGATGACACTGGATGTACAAATTGATAAAAAGGGCGAAGTCATGGAAGCAGGTGGTATTCTTATACAGGCTATGCCGGGAGCTCCCGAGAATAAAATACAACAGCTCGAAGAAAACCTGGCCAAACTTTCCAAAGTGGGCCTTTATTTCAATGATGATAAATATATTGATGAATTGATGGTTGATGCTATGGTTCCGTACGAAGTGAAAGAACTGGAACGGTATCCGGTACACTTTTTCTGCCGCTGCAGTAAAGATCGTTTTAAGGATGCCCTGGCTATGATCAGCCTGGAAGATTTAAAAGACTTCGAAGAGGAAGGGCAAGAGTTGGTTTGCCATTACTGTAACGAACATTATTACATTACCAAAGAAGAAATTGAAGAGATTGTTACTCAGACTAAAATTAAGATGAATTGACATTCGTCTTGTTGGGGTAACGGTCTTCTGTCAGCATTTGGTTTTAGCAAGTACGAACAATGACAAAACGCGAGCATGTTGTTATCATAGGAGGTGGGTTCGGGGGCATTAACTGTGCCAGGATATTGCGAAAATCTAATCTTCATGTAACTATTATCGATCGTAATAATCACCATCTATTTCAACCCTTATTGTATCAGGTAGCAACAGCCGCTTTGTCAGCGGGCGATATCGCAACTCCTATACGAGCTGTATTCAGCAAACAGAATAATATAGACGTTCTCTTAGGAGAAGTCATCGATATTTTTACGGATAGAAGGAAGATCCGGCTCAAAGATAATCGCGAATTAACTTACGATTATCTGATACTGGCGCCGGGTTCCCGTTATAACTATTTCGGAAATGACCAATGGAGCCGGCATGCACCCGGACTCAAATCTCTCGCCGATGCCTTGAATATTAGGGAACGTATACTGATCTCACTTGAAAAAGCCGAACAGTTACAAAATCCCACTCATCAACAACCATACCTGAATTTTGTGATCATCGGAGGCGGGCCCACAGGTGTTGAGATGGCCGGGGCTATATCAGAGATCGTCAAACGTAATATGATGAGGGATTATCACTATATCCGCCCGGAGCAATCGAAGATATATCTCGTTGAAGCCACCTCCGGAATATTAAACGGCTTTTCAAATCAACTCTCCCGGAGAGCACAGGCCGACCTTGAAAAAATGGGTATCGATATCCTGTTAAATAACCCGGTTACGGATGTAACGAGTGATGGAGTGGCACTGAACGATCGTTTTATTAAGACAACGAATATTATTTGGGCTGCAGGGGTGACCGCTTCACCATTGCTCGATAAATTAGCGGCAGAAAAAGATCGAAATGGACGAATAATTGTCAATTCGGACCTGACTGTACCGGGTAATCCTGACATCTTTGTTATTGGTGATGCCGCCCATTTTGTTGAGGAAGGTAAAGATCAACCTCTTCCGGCACTCGCACCTGTAGCTATTCAGGAAGGTAAATATATTGGGAAATTACTTAAAAGAAGAACACCCCGGCATAAACGTAAACCCTTCAAGTATATTGATAAGGGTACTATGGCTACAATAGGCAGAGCTAAAGCGGTCGCTGAGATCAAGAATTTGAGGATTACAGGTTTTCCCGCATGGCTGGCATGGTCATTCATTCATATCTTCTATCTGATAGATTTTCGCAACCGGTTCCGCGTTATGCTTGAATGGAGTTGGTATTATCTGACATTTCGCCGCGGTGTACGGCTAATCACCGACCGCGAATCTATCCACTGGGAAAAGGTAAAAAACGGGTAAATAAACCCGCTACGCCGAATCCAGCTTCGCCCTTCAGGAAGACGTCTTAAGCAAGGTGTTTTATAATCCTTGATACACGAAGTTATAAGAAACGATTGCGCGTTTGATGCCTGATAGCCATCGGACATATAAATAACTCAGGAAAGCTCTTCTACGATATCTTCGATAAGATAAAAACCGGATTTCTTCTGCTTATATATCCATTCTGCCGCTTTTATAGCTCCCGATGCAAAAGCATCGCGGGAACGGGCCCGGTGAGTGATCTCGATATCATCAAAAGCGGAGTTAACACGCAGTTGATGTTCCCCGAAAACGCTGCCCAATCGCTGTGAAGTGATATATAGTTTATCTTTATCTACACGGCCTTTTTCAGGGACTCCGTAAATGGCCTTTCTATTATCAAAACTGCCATTTAACCATCTTTCCGCTAATGTCAATGCTGTTCCACTCGGAGCATCCGCCTTATTGGTATGATGCACCTCATGCAAGGCCGCATCAAACATCTCATTACCTCCAAAAAGTTCTCCGGCGCGCTCTATCAACTTTGCAAACAGTTGAACACCTATGGAAAAATTAGAACCATATAAAAGCCGCCCGTTCCGGTCATCACAAAATTGCTGAATAGCTTTTTTTTGATCCATCCATCCGGTTGTTCCAACGACAATGGGTGTACCTGTTTCCAACACTTTTTTAATATTAACGGGCGCTGCTTCCGGATGACTGAAATCGATAGCGACATCCACACTACGAAAAGCATCATTCGTGATCCCGTCACCATTCACATTGTTATTTTCATCCAGTATCAATTCAATCTGATGTCCATGATCCTCACTGAGATCGTGAATCCTTTTTCCCATGTTACCGTATCCAATAAGGGCAATATTCATCTCAAACTAACCTATATTTTGGAGATTCAATTTTAATCCGGAATCAATTTACCGGATTTTCTACCGGTTGAAAAAACTCATCATGCAGGGCCTGAACCGCCGGAATAGCATTTTCATTATCAACAACAAGAGACAGGTTGATATCCGAGCTGCCCTGGGAGATGAGGTGGATAGGAATATCTTCAAGTACTCCGAACGAACGGCTGGCCAGTCCTGATGATTCCAGGAAATTAATACCGATGACACTGATAAGGGCCTGCCGGTCACGGATATTAACGTTTCCTATTTTTCGCAGAACATCAACAACTTTATCAAGATTGGTCGTATCATCAATCGACATCGATATGGAGACCTCTGAGGTACTGACTAAATCGACCGGCACTTTAAATTCTTCAAAAATATCGAATACCCGGGCCAAAAAACCATAGGCCATCAACATGCGGGAGGAGCTGATAGTAATAACTGTGATGTCTTTTTTAAAAGCTATAGCCCGTACAATATCCCTGGCCTGTGAATTCGTACGAATAAGCGTACCCGGATGATCCGGATCAAAAGTGTTTTTAATGGATACCGGGATATTTTTTTCTATAGCCGGCTGAATCGTTGCCGGGTGCAAGACTTTGGCTCCGAAGTAGGCCAATTCCGCCGCTTCATTAAACCCGATTTCACGGATGGAACGAGTATTTTTGATATAACGCGGATCACTTGTGTACATACCGCTGACATCTGTCCAGATTTCGATCATATCGGCATCAAGGGCCATCCCGAACAAACTGGCCGAATAATCTGAACCGCCTCGTCCCAAAGTCGTTATATTGCCCGTATTATCTGATCCAAAAAAACCACCAATGATCGGTATAACACCTTTATTGATATGATTTCTCAGTATATCGATATTTTCCCTGAGTTTGTTCAAATCCGGTTTGGCATGGCCGTGGTCAGAATCTGTTTTGAGAATATCCTTTGCATTCACAAATACTGTTGACAGACCGGCTTCTACGCCACACTGGCTCAATAAATAAGAAGACAGCCTTTCACCTACACTCGATATTGTATCAACAGACCGTGGAGTGAGTTCGCCAAGTGTATTTATTCCGAGTAAAAAATTGTTCAGAATGCCGATATGCTTATCAATCCACTCACGACAGGTATCAAACAATTCGGTATCGTCCGACTTGCCCTGATTAGTAAGAAAATTCCGTACAATGCGATAATGTTTCTTCCTGAGTTCTTCACTTATTTGATAGGCTTCATCCAACCTGCCATTACGCGCATATTCTGCAGATTGTAAAAGACTATTAGTTGTCCCTGATGTGGCAGAAACAACCACGACCGGAGTATCGCTATTTTTTATAATATTTAAGACAGACACCCATGTGATCTCATCAGCCATAGATGTGCCGCCAAATTTCAAAACTTTCATGCAGACGGAAAACTATTAGTTAAAACTATAAACACCCAATAATTATAGGGATATGTCAATTAATAAACCTCTATAATTTAATAGAAATATTGAAGAGTAAATAAAAAAAGTTATGCAGATCAAATAAATAAATCGATTTTTCAGACTGCCTATCTAAAATTATTTCAGGTACTAAAAGAAGTGCCGCACCCACACGTTTTATCAGCATTCGGATTTTCGAAAGTAAAACCACGATTATCCAAACCATCACTGAAATCAATCGTCATGCCTTCAACATACAATTTATGGCGTTTATCAAGTATATACGTCACATTATTCATTTCGTAGAGTTCGTCATATTCGGTCTTTTCATCTATATCGAGCACGTAACTCAATCCGGAACATCCACCACCTTTGACTCCTATTCGTATGTAATGATTTTCCGGTACCTCTTCTTTCAATATTTTCTGAAATTGTTGAGAAGCATTGTCCGTAATTATAATGGGTTCTTTGGTTTCACTACCAAAAAACATATCGGTTAATTTATCTTCTTTCATAGCTGCTGCTTTTTCAGATTGGCCTTTATTTTCCCTGTAAGTTAATAAAAGTAACGGGCAGAATCAGATATCTATTGTTTAAACAGATACATCATGTGCCATAGCAAAATAATCCATTTTACCGGTATTGAAAAACTCGAGTATCCCGGCGTTAACCAGGTTTACCAGTATATTCGATGCTATTTTTCGGTTAACATGTATCAAATTGGAAAACTCACGGACTGTGATTCGTTCATATTGAGTCAGATATCGAAATAATTTCTGCTCATTCGGTCCATATACAAAACTGGCACCTTCTCCGGTTGCCTGATGTCTGAGAATGGATACCATTTCCCGGCTCGCTCTTACACTTTTATCTTTAACTCTTACAAATACGACTGTTTTATTTCCCCACTTTACCGTAACCGGTTTCTTTTCCGCTTCTTTAATTCGGATGATCAGGATGTCCCTGTAATTATAAGGCAATATTTCCAAATCGTATTCCAGGGCCGGCTCGCAGAGCTCGTAGGCAGCCTGGTCAAATAAAAATATCTGTTCATGATAACTGGAAACTCCGAACAGCGACTTATCATCATCCACACCGACCAATAATGTCCCGCCGTGTGTATTGGCTAAAGCGGCAATTTCCCGGGCTATTTTCGCCGGAGAAGGGATTGTTCTTTTAAATTCGAGATAGGTACCTTCACCTGTTTTAACCAGGTTTTTGAGATCACGGACGCTCATTCTGGAATGTCGTGCGGCTGTAAATTTCATGGCAAGTAGGTATTAATCGTTGAAATTTCCAATGATTTAATAACTATCAAACGATTGTTGCTATAATCTAACCGTAAGAATCCATAAACAGGATTACGATAATATTTCTTCTTTGGGATTACGCGTCATCAACTCATAAACGGCGTCTTTGGGATCCACATCTTCGAAAAGGATCCTGTAGACGGCTTCTGTGATGGGCATATCCACATGTAAACTTTTACCCCAGAAATACACCGATTTTGTAGTTTTTACACCTTCAGCGATCATATTCATTCGGGATATGATATCATTTAAACGTTCACCTCTGCCGATATGGTATCCGACATATCTATTCCGGCTGTGTTCACTCGTGCATGTTACAATTAAATCACCGATGCCGGCCAGGCCCGAGAATGTTTCCTGTGATGCTCCCAGGCGTGTTCCCAGCCTTCGAATTTCGGACATCCCGCGTGTCAAAAGGGCCGCCTTGGCATTATCACCAAAATCAGCTCCATCTACAATACCAGCTGCGATAGCTATGACATTTTTAACTGAACCCGCGATCTCAACACCCAGAATATCATAATTGACATACACCCGGAACATTGGGGTCATGAATGTCCGCTGAATCAATTGTGCGGTCCGGCGTGAATAAGCTGTTGAAACAATTAATGTCGGTTTAAATCTACAAACTTCCTCTGCATGACTTGGTCCGTATAATACCCCGATATGATCTTCAATAATCTTATCTTTAAGGACTTCAACCAAAACCTGTGACATGGTGAGAAATGTATCGTTCTCAATACCCTTCGAAACACTTACAACGATCTCATTACCGCCCAGGTGTGGCAAAGCCCGTTTAGCTACCTCACGCATGGTATGAGAAGGGGTGGCAAACACAATGATATCACGATCGTGCAGACATTCTTTCAGATCTGTATAGCTTTTAATAGCATCCGATAATGTGATACCTTCGAGGTACGTACCATTCTCATGGAAATTATTAATTCTATAAGCGATTTCAGGTTCACGTGCCCATATCTTGACATCGTGTCCGGCACGTGCCAAAACCATAGATAATGCTGTTCCCCAGCTACCAGCACCAATTACCGTTACATTCACGTTGTCTGTTCCTTATTTAATCGGCCTTTGGCCGGTTTAAACGATCTTATACGATTCTCGTTACCGTTGAATAGTCTCTTAATATTCGGAATATGCTTAATTATTATAGCAAGCGCTACCAGTGATGCAAATATGATATGGCTTCCGTCTATTCTGAATCCAAATTGATATTTCATTAACAGTACCACTAATGGATAGCAGAATGAAGCGACAATAGATGCCAGTGAAACATACCTAAAGCTTATCAACACGATTAAGAATATCACTAAAACCACGCTGATGGATATGGGTTCAATACCGTAAAGCATACCGGCTGCCGTAATAACGCCTTTGCCACCTTTGAAATTGGCATATAACGGAAACATGTGTCCTATCACTGCTGATACACCGGCTACGATACGCATGAATATATCGGTATGCCAAACACCGTACTGCATGGGCAAATCACCAAAATGATAGCCAATCTGGCTTATGAAATAGGCGGCAACAAATCCTTTTGAAAGATCGATTATTGCGACTACTACACCGGCTTTCCAGCCCAGCATGCGAAAGGTATTCGTAGCACCCGGATTACCACTTCCGTGCTCACGAATATCTATACCTTTATAAATTTTACCCACCCATACAGAGGTTGGAATAGACCCCAGGAGATAACTTAATACAATTATTATAATAAATGATAACACTGCTTCAATGGTTTAGTAAATGACTATTTGATTGCCGTACCTTGGAATATAGAAAACAACAAACAATATGCCACCAACCCGGTTACAGAATACAATTATTTACTAAATTGTATCAAGTATAATATCTACGTCATACATGCCGCTCAGCATGGTAAGAAGACCGTACCAGGGGTCCGCTTTCCACATGTTCGATACCCTTTGTTTCGCCAACTTCTTTATATTTGGCAAAAATATCAGGATGTACCCATTCCTGAACATCAAGGTGCATTTTGGTCGGTTGCATATATTGTCCGATGGTCAAAACGTTGAGATCAATATCTACGACGTCGTCCATTAATTCAAAAACTTCTTCCTGAGTCTCTCCTAATCCAACCATGATACCGGTCTTTGTACGTAATCCCTGTTCTTTACAGCGTTGAAGCAATTCCAGCGACCGTTGATATTTTGCCTGTGGCCGTACTTTGCGATACAAACGAGGAACTGTTTCCAAATTGTGATTTAGTACATCGGGACGTTCATCGATAACTATTTGTAAAGCATCCCATATTCCGCGAAAATCGGGAATCAGAACTTCAATCGTTACACCCGGTATTTCTTCTCTTAACCGTCGTATGGTCTCAGCAAATATCGGAGCGCCGCCATCTTTACGTTCATCACGATTCACGGAAGTTAGTACAACATGTTTAAGCTCCATCTGGCCGGCGGCTTTGGCAACTCTACGGGGCTCATCCCAATCGAGTCCTTTTATGGGGCGACCCGTTTTTATGGCGCAAAAGCCACAAGAGCGGGTACAAACATCGCCTAAAATCATAAAGGTCGCCGTTCCTGCTCCCCAGCATTCACCCATATTCGGACAACGGGCTTCCGAACATACTGTATTCAGAGATTTCTCCTGAATGATATCGGCAATATCCCGGAATTTTTTACCGGACGGAAGCTTCACGCGCAGCCAGTCGGGCCGCTTATTATTGCGATCTTTTGTTGGTTGATCTGCAACATCTACATTGTTACTCATCTTTTTACAATCTCTTTCTAATATAAAATTTTCTTTTGAACCGGTACCGTTAATAATTTCCGTATAAAATTCTTTATTTACTACAAGGTAACCAGATTCATTTATCTTTAAAATATGCAAATTCTCTCTCAAATTCGGGCAAAGAATCAACCGGTATGACTTTGGCTCCGAAAACGGCTCCGAAATGTTTCTGAATTCGCTGTTTTACGTCGTCCATGGCAATTTCCCTGCCGAGCAGAAGTTCAAGGCTTGTAACCCCTTTATCTGCTATACCGCATGGAATTATATTGTTAAAATATTTCAAATTGGTTTTAACATTTAACGCAAAACCGTGCATGGTTACCCATCGGGAACATTTAACACCCATTGCACAGATTTTTGAATTACCGACCCATGTTCCGGTCAAACCCTGTATACGGCCGGCATCAATTCCATAATCACTACAAACACGAATGATGACCTCTTCGAGAGATCTCATATACTTATGGATATCCGTGAAATAACGATCCAGATCTATAATCGGATAACCGACTATTTGTCCGGGACCATGGTATGTTATATCACCACCGCGATTTGTCTTAACATATGTCGCATTCATCCCGGCCAATTCCTGTTCATCTTTTAACAAATGTGCCGGATCGCCGCTTTTACCCAATGTATACACATGCGGGTGTTCTACAAACATAAGTACATCATGACTTCGTTCACCTTCGAACACTCCTTTACGGACCGCCAGTTTCTCGTCAATCAACCGTTTTTGAATGGCAGCCTGAAGGTCCCAGGTTTCTCTATAGGGGGATTTCCCCAAGTCAATGCTGTTAATCTCCTTCATGGGTCTTTCTAAGGGGATAAAAAAATAAACTCCCGGACTTTTGCCGGGAGTTTTATAACGAATGTGAACCTAACTTATTTCTTATTCTTAGGAGGAGTACCAAGGTGTACACCAACATTATAAGCTTCCGCAGCAGCTTCCATAACAGTTTCCGAAAGTGTCGGGTGAGGATGAACGGCACTGATAATCTCATGGCCGGTTGTTTCAAGATCACGGGCGACGACAACTTCGGCAATCATTTCGGTCACTTCAGGACCAATCATATGGCACCCGAGCCATTCTCCGTATTTCTTGTCGAAGATGACCTTGACAAATCCTTCGTTATGACCGAGAGCCGATGCTTTCCCACTCGCTGAGAACGGAAATTTACCGACAAGGATATCGTATCCTTCTTCTTTTGCTGCTTTCTCGGTATAGCCTACGGATGCAACCTGTGGTATACAATAGGTACAGCCCGGAATATTATTATAATTGATTGGAATCGGATTCTCACCGGCTAACATTTCAACACAGTTGATACCTTCATGAGAGGCTTTGTGAGCCAGCCAGGGTGCACCTATGATATCACCAATGGCATAAACGCCGTCTACATCGGTTTTATACGTGCTTTTATCAACCTGGATAGCGCCTTTTTCAACTTTAACACCGATTTTTTCAAGGCCAATGCCTTCCACATTGCCGGTTACACCAACTGCGGATAAAACAACATCAGCACTGATTTTTTCGGTGCCTTTCTTGGTTTTGACCGTGGCTTCGACTTTGCCTTTTTTCTTCTCTACTTTCTCAACCGAGCTTTCTGTCAAAGCTTTAATGCCTTTTTTCTTGAAGATCTTACCTAATTCCTTACCGATTTCTTCATCTTCGATAGGTACAAGATTCTTCTGAATCTCAACTATGGTCACTTCCGTACCGATGGAATGATAGAAATAGGCAAATTCAACACCTATTGCACCGGCACCGATAATGAGCAATTTCTTGGGTTGTTTTTCCAGTTTCATGGCCCGTTCATAATCGATAATGGTTTCTCCATCGATTTCAAGTCCCGGAAGCTGACGGGCACGGGCACCGGTAGCCACGATAAAGTTTTTGGCTTTCACCCGTTCCACTTCTTTATCCTTGTCATCAAGAACCTTAACTTCTTTGGCTGAATCAAAAACTCCTTTTCCTTTGATAACCTCAATTTTATTGGTTTTCATCAGGAATTGAACGCCCTTGCTCATTTTATCGGCCACATTACGGCTGCGCTTGATGACTTTAGGGAAGTCAACGGAAATATTATCTGCTTTTAGGCCATATTCATCGGCATGACCCATCGTTTCCATTACCTCAGCCGATTTAAGAAGAGCTTTAGTAGGAATACATCCGATATTTAAGCAAACACCTCCAAGATCTCTCTTCTCAATAACAGCCGTTTTCATACCTAATTGGGCCGCCCGTATCGCTGCAACATATCCACCCGGACCGGTTCCAATAACACATAAATCAAATTCTTTCGCCATTTTGTTGATCCATTTTTATGAATTAAAACTATTTAACTGCTTTTCAATAATAAGTTCTTCAATAACTTTTTGATCGTGTCAATTTAAGGATATTACAGCACTTTTTTAACCGATAACCTTAAAAAGCTTTGTATCGTACAAAAAAATGTTTGGATCTTTACATTTATGTCATTTTAAGCCATTTTATGAAAAATTAACTTTAGATTTATTAATTAATAGTCAGCTACTACTACTACAGACCACTTTGTATTGCTATTCACGACAATAAACCAGGCAAATCTTATAACCGAATGATTATTCATTTAAAACAGTTGTTAATAATTGTCTCTAATTAAGAAATCAACTATGAACAATTCCGGTAATACATTTACAAAACTATTATTAATCTTCTTTTTACTTTCAATTGCGGCATTAAGTGGTTGTCAGGATAGTATTACAAGCAGTAATAATAACAATAATAATTCTCAAAATAGTTCAGGAATTACGGCCAACCGGCAAGATGTCGGAAAATCAGCGCATGATCTGTTATCCGCTGACTCTCATAGTACACTTTTCATACAAATGCTTTATGCCGGAAATTACAAGCCAACACAGGCTGCGGTCGACAGTTTAAAATCGTTCCTTGAAGCCCGTTTACATAAGCCAAATGGCATTACGATTAACCTCTCTATGATTCCTGCTCCCGGCAAAGCACAATATTCCCTGAACGATATTAAAAATATTGAGGATAATAATCGCAGCATCTATAACAAAGGGGATACCCTTGCGGTCTACTACTTCTTTGCTGACGGCAGTTCCGATCAGGATACACAGAATTCGAAAATTTTGGGGCTTTCGTATTTCAACACATCAATCGTCCTATTCGAGAAAAATATACAGAATTATTCCGGTGGAATCGGACAACCTTCGCGAACCAAACTTGAAGCTACGGTGATGCGTCACGAATTCGGTCATATTCTCGGATTGGTCAATATCGGCACACCCATGGTTAAACCCCATGAAGATCCCAATCACAAAGGCCATTGCGATAATCAAAATTGCCTAATGTATTGGAATGTAAATACCAGTGATGTTGTCCAGAACATCTTAAACAGCGGTATTCCCCAACTGGATCAGAACTGTCTGAATGATTTGAAAAATAACGGCGGGAAGTAAGACCTCACCGATACTTTGATCTTAAAATTAATATCTTCGCTTTAGCTTACATGAGAGGTCATCGGTAATAAAAACCTGATAACCAATTATTTTTATAGTTACTTTTTTTATCGGGGGTAAGCAGTTATCGATATATGAAAAATGTCAAATCAAAATTATATTCTTTATCCGGGATATATGTTAAGATCCTTGACGACTTTTAATGTAAGATACTTATGTTTATCTCTAATATTTTTGTTTGTAACAAAATTTAGTATGACGAATCGATCTTATGGTTAGTATCCATTTGTTGAATAATTGCCAACTATTATGCAGAAGCTTTGATGAACAAAATTGCTATTATAAAAAAATTTAAAGCATACCTGATCAGGATTAAGATTCATAGGTTCCTTGGATTTATCTCCACTTTATTTATATACATAGGATATCTACTAAAAATGTCGTATTGGATTGAGGAAAACAGGGCTAAAATAAAGCAAAACGACTTTTACAATAAAAAAGTTGTTCATGAAAAAAGATTTGAATTGTATGATTATTTATTTGACCGGGAGTCATTGAGAGATAAGGAAATTACTTACCTTGAATTCGGTGTTGGGAGGGGCAACTCAATGAGGTGGTGGACGCAGAATAATATAAATCCCAATTCAAATTTTTGGGGATTTGATACGTTTGAAGGACTGCCGGAAAAATATGGTACTTATAAAGTTGGCGCTTTTTCCCTGAAAGGAAAATATCCCGATATAAAAGATGAGCGAATATCGTTCATAAAAGGATTGTTCCAGGATATTTTGTTGAATGTGCTTCCGCAAATCGATGTTAACCGGACCACTATCATACACCTTGATGCTGATCTGTATTCATCCACTATTTTTTGTTTAACGATCCTTTATCCTAAACTAAAAAAGGGAGATATCATCATTTTTGACGAATTTGTAGTTCCCTATCATGAATTCAAAGCATTCGATGATTTTATAAATTCGTTTAATATCACCCTTGAACCCATCGGGGCGATAAATAATTATTTACAAATAATTTTTGAAGTCACAGAGATCGGAAATAACGCTTCCAAATAACGTACGTTAGATCCGTAAAACAACCATTTGCCTTGCTTTATCCGTTAATTCTGTTTGATTACCTACCTGCATGGGCGTGCGAGCCGGAACATGGGAAGACGTTGAAAACCATTCCTGATTCCCAAAAAAACTTCGATTCACACCGAAGATTTGTATTTGAGCAGGTTCTTTTCTCCCACTTTATCGATGGCTGTTCGAAGGGCGTAATCACTGTGAAATAATACGATGGGATTGCCTTCAAGATCGTGAGTCACATCGGTGGAATAGGCGCTCCCAAGTTTTTTAATGATTTCATCGTCGTGCCGCAGCCAGCGGGCGGTGTGATAGGGCACCGGACTCAGATCAATATCTACTTTATATTCCATTTTCATACGATGCTTTACAACATCAAACTGCAGCACACCAACGGTTCCCAATAACAATTCGTTACCGACACCATGTGGTACTTCAAAAACATGCACGACACCCTCTTCGGAAAATTGTTTGAGTCCTTCCCGTAACTGTTTGCGCTTGAAGGGATCTTTGGAACGAGCCTTCATATAATGTTCCGGGGTGAACAATGGTATGACATCGTAATTTACTTCCCGCTTTTGATAAATGGTCTCGCCGATTTGAAAGAATCCGGGATTAAAAAGTGCCACAATATCACCAGGGTACGCTTTATCGAGCAGGTTACGGTCATCTCCCATGAGTGTATGGGGATTGGACATTTTTACTGATTTACCCGTTTTCTCATGAACCACCTGCATTCCGCGTTCAAAGACACCCGAAGCAACACGAACAAAAGCCGTACAATCGCGGTGATCCGGATTCATATTCGCCTGCAGTTTAAAGATGAATCCGGAAAATTCATTATCGAGACCATAAACGTTGCCCCCTTTATCCGAATAAGGACGCGGTTCCGGAGCGAGATCCGCATAATATTGCAGGAAGATATTCAAACCAAAGTTATTAAGTGCAGAACCAAAGAAAACCGGCGTTACTTCACCCACGTTATAAGCTTCTTTGTCCATATTGGCAAACTCATCTTCAATAAGCATAATCTCTTCACGGAACTGCTCTTTATCCGATTCAGACAAATGCGTATTGGCCAACCCCTCTTCCAGGTCGAATGCTTCTGTTTCGGCCTTTTGTGAACCATGTTTCGATTTAATATAGAGATGGAGTTTCTGACCGATAAGATCATATACTCCTTCAAAATCACTACCGTAACCCAGTGGCCACGTGGCCGGTACGGCTGTGATACCCAGTTTATTCTCGATATTACTCAACACTTCCAGCGGGTCCATCCCGGGGCGGTCGCATTTATTAACAAAAGTGATGACCGGCGTTCTGCGCAGTTTACAAACCTCGAATAATTTCTCTGTCTGTTCCTCAACGCCTTTAGCTACGTCTATGACCATAAGTGCCGAGTCAGCCGCAATGAGCGTACGGTACGTATCTTCCGAAAAGTCTTTGTGGCCCGGTGTGTCAAGCAGGTTGTATTTGATATTTTCATCCTCAAAACGAAGTACCGAAGAGGAGACGGATATACCGCGTTCCTGCTCGATAGCCAGCCAGTCGGATACCGCGTAATGATTGGCCTTCCGCTGTTTGATGGAGCCTGCTTCCCTGATAGCACCGCCATACAACAACAATTTTTCCGTTAATGTAGTTTTACCGGCATCCGGGTGTGAGATAATAGCAAATGTTCTGCGCTTACGACTTTCATCAACGATTTCTGAAGTCGTTTCTGTTGTCGCATTTTCTGACTCTGAAGACATCTAATTTTTTCTGCTGTTTATATTTTCGTAAAGCTTTGTAAAATACGGAAATTATATGGCATAATCACCATATGTAACGTGGAATTGGGATATATAGTGCTTTACACAAAGGCACAAAGGCATGTGTGAGATTAACTACCAATAATCAACAATTATAATCAGAGTAATCTTCATTCCAGACAAAAAAACCAATCAAATCCATTTTGCTATACTCTATACGCTTTGCTAACACATCCATTACTTTGGGCAGAAGAGGTAACCAAAATCCGGGAACGTCTTTCATTGCTAATTGTTCCTTGTTAATTGATCATTGTATAGTAATAGTCTGTAGTATTCTTATTATAATATTACATGGTCAACTAAATAATAATTAGCCGCGAATCATAAAAACAATTACTTTACGGCAAGGATAGAATATTATAAGATATTATTTATATGGCGAAAAGAGAAAAGCTTTCAGTTATAGCAGTTTTTCATAATCAAAGAGACGTAGTAGAAGCCACCATAGAGGCCTTATATGAACTTCCCCATCCGGCCCTTGAATTATTTCTGATTAATGATGGCTCGACAGATGATACGGATGAAATCATACAATCATTACTGGAATATTACGGACACGAGGAAACCTATTTCTTCGATCACCCCGAACAATACGGTACCGGTTATTCCATCAATGAAGCTTTGAACAATGTGTCCGGTGATTTTCTGTGGCTGGTCGATTCCGTGGAATCCATTAATCAATCGGGACTCTCAAACTTATTGGACGAACTCAAAGAATCCGGTTTATTATGTGCCATACAATCGGGTATTTTCAGCGGTATAAGAATTCAAGACTGGCTGGAACAACTGGAAAAAGGCACCCTCTTATCCAATCGATCATTCATTTGGAATTGGGATGCGATTCCGGAGGGACAGCGGTTTTTTAATCCATATTTAAATGCGGGACATTCTGTTGAGCTTGCCATACGTCTGTTGGTAGGCGGGCAATTTGAGCAGGCCCAGGATATTTTTACTTATATCGGCGAAGAAACGCTCGCAATTGATACTAATACCCACAGGGAATTACTTTTTGCCCTATTACGAAGGTATGACTTATCATCATCACAGAAAGAACGCGTCCTACAATTTCTAATAAATGAAGATAATGCCATATTGGATGCAGCCACTTCCGGTTTTATTACCCACGAGCAACATCCTGATACCCAAACGATTCTTGAGGAAGCGCGTAAGCATCACCGTGAAGGAAACAATGCTATCAGTCTGGAGTTATTAAACAAGATTCTGGCCAATGAACCGGATAATATCCCCGCTAAAAAATTAAAGATTGCCGTACTCGAACGAATGCGTCGTTATGTTGAAGCCGCCGAGATAAAACACAGTATAAAGGGGTATACGAAGGACGATGATAATATGGAAACTTCTCAGTGGGAAGAGGCTCCCGATACTCTTGTGGAAACGGAAGAACCGCCAGAATCTGCCGATTTTACGGCATCGGGTAAAGAACATCCTGAGGAGCAACCCCAGCAAGAACCTATTGACGTTCAACCGGAAGATATAAATACTTCGGTTATCATACCCACAGCGTCCGATCGCAAGTCTCTTTTAGAAAAATGCCTTGTGGCATTGGGTAAATATGCTTCACCGAAAGATACGGAACTGATCATTATTGATAATGCCAGTCTGGATGATACCTGCGATTACCTCGAACAACTATCCAACGATCGCTTTTTTAATTGTAAGATCATCGTTAATCCGATGAATGCCGGTTTTGCACGATCTGTGAATATGGGAATGGAGCAGGCTGTCGGTAAATACATATGTATCATGCACAATGACGTATTCCTGACCTCAGGTGCACTTGACAACATGCGTGAGCTCCTGGATGACCATCCTGAATACGGATTGATTGGTCCCCGAACCGAGCGGACATTAAATCCGCAACAACTTGAGGGTACTACTGCTGACGGTGAAGATGAACTTATCACTGCTGATTATCTGGATAGTTTTTGCATAATGTTTCGAACGGATATGGATATCCATTTTGATGAACAATACGAATTGGCTTACTTCGAGGATATAGATTACAGCCTGCAAGCGCGTGACAAAGGCTGGAAAGTGGGAATTGCTCCGAATATCACGGTCGATCATTTATTTGGAATTACAACTTCCGACCTGGGCCTTTATACCGACAGTCCTCAATACTGGAAGAATATCGAACGATTCAATGAAAAATGGCAGATTCAGACAACATTTCCGGAAAGTAAAAAAGATGACGGTACTATCGACCGGTTATTGATTCTTAACCAGATTATGAATCCGCATTATCCAGAACCTCATTTGTTGCAGCTATACAGCGAATGGTTTACAAGCGAGGTAAAAACGGATGTCCTGGAAAAAGAATGGGATCACGATACGCTCATAAACCTTGTAGAACTCATGATGAAAGCGGATCAGCGTGATGTATTACGTCAACTCGAAGATAAGCTGGAGCATATCGAGTTATCCGAGGATGTATTATATGAGCTTGTAAGCTTTTATTACAGCCGTAATATTTACTCCAGGTGCAGACATTACATCAAAGAATTAGGTGAAGGCCATAAGCCCTTCAGATTCCGCTTGATCGAGCTCAAAATGCTCGTCAATGAGAAAGATCTGGAATCGGCTATACCGCTTTTAAAAGATTTGCTGGATGAAGTCCCTTCGCTTCCCGATCTGTATCAAATTTCGGGAGAGGTGCATCAACTGGAAGGAAATGCAAAAGAAGCACAAAAATTTTATGAGATAGCTACCCAACTCGATCCTTACCGCTACCCGGAATCGAATCCAACATATACTTTTGAAGACTGAAACCGTGTTATTCGAGACCTGTGAATCTCATGGAACGGGTCTTAATACGAATGTTTATTCAAATGACTCATCCAAATCTGAAGCGTCATCTGAATCGCCGTAAGTCAGATCAATATAATGCAATAGCCTTCTCAAATCTTCCGCACGCATATTATCATCTCTTTTCTCATAGCTATAGATCAGGTTGCGTATGCTTCTCGCCAAAATATCAGGCATCGCTGCATTCTGGAAATAATAACTTTCCGGTTTGACACCATTCATTTTCAGGAAGTACGAACACTGATTCATGCTTACCACTTTACCCCTGTGAAAAGGATCTACAAATATTTGCTCTGTTTCATTTTGAAACTTCAGAAGAAAATGCATTGGCATGTTAACGCCATGAAACGGTAAATCCAGACGATCAGCCAAAAATAAAACAATAAGAGCCAGTGTAATGGGAATGCCGTTCTTGCGATCAATTACTCGGTTGATATATGAATTATCAGGATCGAAATAATCATTTTCGACACCGTGAAAATTCTCATCGTAAAACACATATTGAATTAATAACCGCATTTGTTCCACCGGATCGACAGTAAATTTGATATCTGCTGCAATATCATCGGCCATTTTATCGAGACGTTCCCTGTAGGGAAGCTCACGAAAGGTGGAGTCGCCAAAACGTGCTATCATGAAAACGCCTTTTTCCAGATCCGATACTGTATCGATCCCATTATCAACATAATTCATAAACTCTTCTTCGAGTTCGGAAAACGTTATATTATGAATGACGTTGATGATAGCATTCTCCTGTCTTTCATCCTGCGATTGAACGCGATATTCATCAAGTAGGGGAACAGCTTGTTCACCAAGCTTTAGAAGGCGATTCACGACTGTTTTATTTACAAAAGGATCGGGGTCTTCCAATAAATATATTAGTGATTCAATTTCTGCTTTTGATTTCATGCTTCTGCCTTGTGGAATTACTC
Organism: Balneolales bacterium; assembly: GCA_035267045.1. GTDB lineage: Bacteria > Bacteroidota > Rhodothermia > Balneolales > DATFMH01 > DATFMH01. Next base: position 5,155 of record DATFMH010000122.1, on the reverse strand, counting down.
CATCTGTGAAATATCTGTATTATACTGAAATATTAGAAAATTCTATAATCAATTAAATAACTAAAAATAGCCAATTATATTATTGGTTTTTTTAATCTTTTCTGCACTTCTGTAGATAAATTTTACTTAACTATGCCATTCTGAAAGTGTATATTGAAATCTTTTCAACTAGCAACATAATTATGCAAGAAATTATTAAATAGGGAACTTAAATGGAAATAAATGTTTCTTCTGAAATAAATCGTCTTAAGGGCGTAATCGTGCATACCCCTGGGAAAGAAGTGACTCTGGTGAATCCGGATATTAAAGATTCTTTATTATTTGATGATATTATTTTTGAATCCGATGCCCGGTACGAACACCTGAGTATGCTTGATATCTTCAAATCGGTGATGCCCAAAGATGGAGAAATATTTGAGATTGCCGATCTGATCTATGAAAGTTTCAAAAAAACTGATGCCAGAAGTTATTTTATTGAACACCTGATCAAGCGCTTACCCGAATTAAATCTTTCCGCAATTGAACATGATCTTTTGAAACTGGAGCCCAACGAGTTGCTTGAATTTGCCATATGGGGCCAAACCGATCGCATCAAGGATTTTAACCTGATGCCATCACCCAATATTCTGTTTACCCGCGATCTGGCGGCCATCGTCAATGACGGGATTATTATTTCAAGAGCAGCCAAAAAAGCACGGGCTCGTGAATCCCTTTTGATGGAAACAATTGTCGATTATCACCCGATGTTTCAAAAAGTCAAAAACAAGGCCTTTCGTCTTGCTTACTACGACAGTATTGAAGGAGGAGATATTCTTGTAGTTAATAAAGAACTTGTGATCATCGGCATGAGCGAACGTACCTCTTTCAGCGGTATCATGAAAGCGGCCAAAGCCATTTTCTCGTTCGGTGTTAAAAATATCCTTATCGTGGATATTCCCAAACAGCGATCATCCATGCATCTCGATACCATTTTTACTTTTGCCAATACAGACGAATGTATTGTGTATCCACCTGCCATAATTGAACGGGATGACAATGTTGTTTGCCTGACTAACGATGGAGATAATTTTGTAACGGCCCCTAAACCTTCTCTTAAATCTGCTTTAAGGGAACTAACGGGACGTAATTACACTTTCATCAAGTGTGGTGGAGAAGAACGTATTAATCAAAACCGCGAGCAATGGACCGACGGTGCAAATGTCTTCGCTTTAGCACCGGGGGTTATTGTTGGATATGAACGTAATACACACACGTTTGCTACGTTACAGGATCATGGTTACACTGTGATGAATCAATTTGAATTTGTTGAAGAATATAAGAATACAGAATTCACACCTTCTGATAATATTAAATTAGCTATCAGTTTTACCGGTAATGAATTATGCAGGGGGAGAGGCGGAGCGCGTTGCATGACCCTGCCACTCATACGAAACAGTTAAAGCATTATTAAAAGAAAAAATTTTGGAAGAAGAAATTAACAGCCAGTACGAAATAATTGACAGCCACGAAAATAGAAGCCTCTTTGATCGATTGGAGCTCACCTGGCTTACTATTTTAAAACATTTTGCTTTGTTTGTGTTAACTTTTATAAGCGTAGCATTTACTTATATCTACATTGGATTTGCTATTAGTCTTTCACTGGCCGTGATTTTTGCCGTGATGCTTTTAGCGTTCCTGGGAACACATGAATTTGGCCACTATTTCGCCTCAGTGCATCATAAGATCAGAACGACACTGCCTTATTTTATCCCATTGCCTATATTTTCACCGATTGGTACCATGGGCGCCGTTATACGAATCAAAGAGCCCGTTGATGATTCCAAAAAATTATTTGATATCGGAATATCCGGTCCATTAGCCGGTTTTATTGTATCCCTTGGATTGTTAATCTATGGTTTCGCAACATTACCCGGTATCGAATTTGTGTATGCATTCCCGGGACATGCTGCTCTTAAAGAATATGTGACACAGTTTCACTCTTTTCCCAAAAATCCGATTGCCGATCAGGGTAGTCAGATTTTAATGTTGGGAAACACGCTTCTTTACTCCTTTTTGGGATCCTTCTTCAAGCATGTTCCACCGATGTGGGAGATGTATCACTATCCGTTTCTTTTTGCCGGCTGGCTCGGCCTCTTCTTCACTGCCCTGAACCTAACCCCCGTGGGGCAACTTGATGGAGGACACGTTATTTATGCTCTGCTGGGTCATGAAAAACATAAACAGGTTGCACGTGGATTTTTTGGCATCCTCTCGGTTTTAAGCGGCCTTGGAGTCGTACCCGTTCTAAGGGATGAATTAATAGGTTACAATCCGTCGCTGGGTCCGTTGAGCTGGGTTATTTGGGGAATTCTGCTTTTCTTTATGCTGAGAAAGGCCTTTAATAATGAACACAACTGGATCGCTCCCATTTGGGGAGGCGCCCTCATAAGCAGTGCCCTGCTGCTATATCTTATTATAGGTATGAATAACGCCAGCGGTTATACAGTATGGTTGGTATGGTCGCTTTTTATACTGTTTTTCGTCAAAATTGAACATCCACCTGTTATCATAGAACGCCCGCTTGACAAAACAAGAATTGTACTTGGATGGTTAAGTATGCTTATATTTATACTTTGTATCAGTCCAAACCCAATGTATATCCTTAACAGCTAATATAGATTATATTCATGAAATTACGTTTTATCATTACAGTAATGACATTATCCGGTTTCGTATTGGCCGGATGCAGCAATAACAAAAAAGCCTCCGCAAGTAACAACCCGGATTCCAAAGACGCCGCTATCGTTGCGCGTTTCCAAAATAAAACGGTAAAACAAAAAGCCGAATACCTGATCAATTCGAATAATATGGATCAGAATAAAAACAATGATTTCAGTTCGACACTCTATAATGATGTTGTGAGCCATTTAAAAGCTAAAAGAGATACTGCATCTCAGAATCTTTTGGCTAAGGTTTACTTACGTCATGGTATGTATGAATTGTACAATGGTCCGGTTAGCGGTAAAATGAGAGAGGCGGTAACGGAGAGCCTGCACGATTTCATTAAAGTTTTGAAAATGGATCCGGGAAACAAGAAAGCCCGGGCAGAAATAAATCAGATACTCGATATTTATAAAACGATGCCTAATAAATCGGTCGCTAAAGAGGTTGTTCCCGATCTTCAAAAACTTGGATTTCAGGTTCAGTAAAATACAGTTAAACATATTTTCTCACTCATAAAAGAATAGGTTATTCACCCAGTGAGTAACAACAATAACGATACTACAAAAAAAAGTCCGGAAATAAGGAATCGAAAAGCCCGTCATGAATATTCGGTAGATGATACCTTTGAGGCGGGCATCGTTCTGAAAGGCACAGAAGTAAAATCACTGCGTCAGGGAAAGGCGAGTTTTACCGACTCGTTTGCCTTCATGGATCATGGCGAAATATACCTGAAAGATCTCTATATCAAAGAGTTCGATCAGGGATCCTACAATAATCATGATCCCCGTAGGATCCGGAAGCTTCTCCTTAACAAAAATGAGATACAGAAAATTGATAAAGCTATATCTCAAAAGGGGTATACCCTTATACCATTGAAAATTTACTTCAAAAGAGGGTATGCCAAAGTCTTACTCGGATTGGCACGGGGTAAAAAGCAGTATGATAAACGTGCTGATATAGCTAAAAAGGATATGAAACGCGAGTTAGAACGAAACCTAAAGAAAAGTCAGTTTAAAATATAAGCAGACTTACCCCTATGTCTTTTCAGGATATACCATTCAATAATTACCATCACAATGATTACCATAGATATATCCTTCGCTATTATTGTAATGACAATAATGTGTTTGGTTAATTGAACTTTGACCACTTCCCGTATTTCATTATCAAACCAGGTTAACTGATATGATTCATAAGCCGGGTTAATGTCTCTGCCCCGGCCTTCTTATCAGATAAAGGGATATTGATAATGAAATGTATCCCGCCTGTGATAATTCATTTCGCAATGAAGCAATAATATTATATCAATCAGACAAGTCCGGATGGGTGGGAACAACCATCTGCAATATTCCCGTTACAATAATCAACAGGAAACATTTTAGTCAATAATTTATGTTGATTAAATGAGAGAACCGATGGCCCTCTGAATTGTAAATTATTTCAATTAACATCCAATTTGCATGAGTAATAATAAAAGTACAAAAAATACAAAGTTCGCTTTCATATCCATATTTACAGCCTCAATTGCAGTTCTTTTAATTGTTGTATCAACTACTTTGCATTCCGGAAACCTGCACCACTATTTGTTTATAATTGCCTTCATATTTCTTGGGCTCAGTACTGTTGCATTAATTGTAGACTTGTGGAAATTGAAAACACAATGAGTCATCATAATTTAATTATTGAATTCGTTATAAGAATATTATTAACCAAAAATCAAGAGTTGGAGCATAGAGTAAAATCAGGTCCCATAAACCGTGAGACAGTAATCGAAATAAGATTAGCTTATTATCAACAATCAACACTGTAAATCAAACAAAGTGAAAATTGATTGAGTTATTAGGTGCATACGGTTAGTAAATTGCTGGATCCCGAAAAATTTCATTCCCCACCCGTATGTCATAGTATTTTAGAATATAGATTAGACGAAATACACAAATTTTCAAAGATGAATAATGATGATAGGCTATTGACTGGTTATCAATTATAGTAGCATTTATAAAAAAGATAGGGACTCGCTGCAAATTTTAATATGGAGTCATAATATGTTTATATAAATTAATATTATACTTCATTTTAAATGATTCGCTAATCCTCAAATGATAGTTAAAACTAAAATACGGGAGGAACTCAACCGGGTCACGAGTGAATTACTTGATACCCTGACAAATATTTCACCCGAGATTTTCTTTTTAAAACCCGATGAAAACTCATGGTCGATTGGTGAAATCACAGATCATTTGATTAAGATCGAAACTTTGACCTTTCAGGTTATCCAAAATGCCCGGTTGTCGACTACACACCGAAAGCCGGATGAAAAAATAAAATACATTCGCGACACCTTAATGAATTTCGACAAAATGCTTTCAGCCGACGGACCCATTTTGCCGGATCATCAAATAAATAATAAAGATGAGCTCATTTATAAATTGAAAGAAATAAGACAGTCATT
>DATFMH010000121.1:0-43073 GCA_035267045.1 Balneolales bacterium | reverse complement strand
TCTTCATATCTGAGCGATTTAGGTATTGATGTCAATAATATTGATCCGCGAAAGATTCAAATATGGGGAACCGATGGCTATGAACTACCGCATCCCAATTCAACTCCCCGGCCCCAATTCAAACAGATCCCCATAATTGTTAAAGGTGAAAGTGACGGCCAATTCAATAATAATGACTATATCCTGTTTTATGGCAATAGCCCTAACCGCACTATCTACAACTCCAATTCTAATAGTTATTCCCACCGCGTTCATCCCTACAGTAACTATAACTATGTTTTTTTAACAGTGGCTGATCAAAATGGCGAACGGCTTAAACCATCTAATAACGGGTTAACTGCCAATCGTACCATAAATACATTTCGGGACTTTATTTGGAAAGAACAGGAACTGACAAAGTCGGAAAGTGATATGAAATCAGGTACACAATGGCTTGGACAAACTTTTACGAATGAAAGCTTTGCGCGGACCCAGTCAGTTTTTCAGGATACCATCCCGGGTATTATTCAGAATCAACCGGCTGATTTTCAAATACGATTCGCCGCACAGGCAGAGACATCGACCATATTTTATGCTAATACAGATAGCAAATCTATCGGACAAGTGTATATTCAGTCTATAAATAATATAAATGGTGAAACAGGTTATTCAGCACATGAAAGCACACTGTCTGCGACAGTAAGTAACTTCACGGCTGATAAGGATATCATCAATGTTAATGCAACATTTAGTAATTCATCCTCGGGTGCCAAAGGATGGCTCGATTGGATTCAAATTAACATCGACAGAAATCTCACTCCTAAAAACGGACGTTTATATTTCTTCTCTCCCCATGATGGCCAATCAGGTGATATTGGTAATTATGTTTTAACGGGCTTTTCAGAACAGCCCGTTGTAATGGATGTCACCGATCCCGTAAATCCAAAATTATTGTCCGTAACAGCCAGCAATAAAGATTTCGACTGTATTTATAATGCGAATCCGGGGCTGCAACTAATTGCTCAGACAACTTTTTATGCGCCCGAAAAAGGCACGGTAGTGCCCAATCAGGATCTGCATGCTATCAGTGATTATCCCAATTATATCATCGTTACGAATGAAAAGTTTTTAGATCAGGCCAAACAATTAGCCAATTACAGGAAAAATCATAACGGCTTACGTCCTTTGGTAGTGACCCAAAGTCAGATCTTCAATGAATATTCCGGTGGTGTTCCTGACCCGGTCGCCATACGTGATTTTATGCGATTTCTATATTTAAGAGCGGGAAATAATACGGACAGGTTACCCGAGTACCTGCTTCTTTTCGGTAATACGACTTATGATTATAAGGGCATTGTTAAAGATGCTAAAATGACGAATTATGTCTTTACCTACGAAAGTGAAGAATCCCTTCAACGCATCGATAGTTTTGCCAGCGACGATTATTACGGATTATTGGACAATAACGAGGGTACCTGGAAAAATGATATTGAATTACTGGACATTGGCGTAGGCCGAATCCCCGTACAGACTGTTAAAGATGCCGAAACCGCATTAAATAAGATCGAATCGTACGATAATACGAGTGATGAAGGCGACTGGAAGACTTTGTTCACATTCGTTGCTGATGATGATTATCCCAATCCAGATCAAAACAGGGATCTTCATGTTTTGAATGCCGATTCAACCGCTTCCATTGTTGAGAATAGTGATGAAGGCCTGCACGTTAATAAGATCTATGAATTCAGTTACCCGGTTGAGAACACAACAGCCGGCCGTCGAATCCCTCAGGCCACCGATGCATTTATCAATAGTATCAATAATGGTACACTGGTGATCAATTATTCCGGACATGGAGCAGAGCAGGTTCTCAGCGATGAACGACTGTTTGTATCCAATTATGTCAATCGATTCCATAACAAGAATAAACTTTCGATCTTCGTAACGGCCACTTGTCAATTTGGGAGATATGATGACACGGATCAGCAGTCAGGTGCCGAACAGACGGTCTTCTGGCCCGATGGCGGGATGGCTGCCGCTTTCACGACAACCCGTGTCGTTTATACGAGTTCCGATCCAAATAGTCTGAATTTTGGACTAAACCGGATTTTAACCCGGTACATGAGTTCACGTAATCCCCAAACGAAGGAACCTCGTACCCTTGGAAATATATACCGGCTCACCAAAATAACAGGAACGGCCGGTCCCAGTTTTAACAGCCGGAAATTTATTCTTTTGGGCGATCCTGCCATGCGTATTGGCCTGCCGCAACGGAAGATGAATATTACGAGTATAAATAATGTCACTAATTTGCAGGATACAACATTGAATATTCGTGCCCTGGATCATGTTAATATTCAGGGAAATGTTATCAATAGTGACAGTACCGTAAATACCGGTTTTGACGGTCAGGTCAATATCCGTGTTTACGATGCCAGCCGTTATGTGAAATTACCGGATCGCAGTTGGGAACAAACGTTCGGTTGCTTTCTCAAGAATTGCCGGTATAAGGTTCAGAATGATATTCTTTTCAATGGCCGGGCCAGTGTTAAAAACGGACATTTTACTGCTAATTTCATTGTTCCCAAGGATATTTCATATTCCGGCAAAAAGGGTAAGATACTGTTATATGCACAGGAACCCAGTACTGATGCTTCCGGCGAATTTGCTGATTTCACGCTTGGCGGTACCAATCCGAATGCGGCAAGTGATAAAAAAGGGCCCAAAATGGATGTTTATCTGAATAATCAAACATTTATGGACGGCAGCCTCGTAAATAATTCTCCGAAACTGATCGTCGACCTGAAAGATCCATCGGGTATAAATACAACGGGGACCGGTGTGGGGCACCAGCTTATTGCCAAACTTGACAGCCCGGATAAACCGGAAAAGACAATTGTATTGAATGATTACTATACGAGTAATCTGAATGATTTTACGAGTGGTAAAATCGTCTACCCATTTGATAATCTCGCTAACGGTGATTACACCCTTACCATCAGGGCCTGGGATGTTTATAATAACCCGTCAACTTCAGAGATATCATTCAAAGTAGCCCAAAGTAATCAACTCACGATACGCAGAGTTTATAATTTTCCGAATCCCATGAATAATAAAACCCGGTTCATCATTGAACATAATCAACCGGGTAACCCCATGAATGTTAATATCAGAATTTACACATTAAGCGGAAGGCCGGTGGCGCATCTTGAAAGAGATGACATCATTACCAGTTCACCCTATGTAAGTATCGATTGGTTTGGCCGTGATGATGATAACGACCGTCTGGCAACGGGAACCTATCTGTATACGGTAAGAGTGAAAGCAGATACTCCCAAAGGAGAGCAATCGGTACAGAAAATTGAAAAACTTGTGATCATACATTAATAACACACTTTGTTAACCTAATAAAATGGATAAAAATCCATATATTAAATAAAAGTAAGCAGGAAGCATGACAATGAATAAGCTTAGTAAATACCTCCTTTTAACCACTCTGCTAACATTTATCGCCATCAGTCGTGGATTGGCACAAGTTAGTATAACATCTGTTCCATTTTTGCAAATTGAACCTGATTCGAGAGCTGCCGGTATGGGGAATGCCAATGTGGCTCTGGCCGACAATGCCTCAGCAATTTACTGGAACCCGGCAGGGTTAGGATTTCAAACCGGTAATCAGGTCAGTATCACTCACTCAAATTGGCTGCCTCAGTTTAATACAGACCTTTTTTATGATTTTCTTGTGGGGAAATACTATGTAGACGGAATCGGAACCATTGGTGCTGATGTAACATTCCTGAACCTCGGGGAACAACAATACACAGATGAAAAAGGTAATAACCTGGGCAAATTCAGGAGTTATGAATTCGCTCTTGGCGCCGCATATGGTTTTAAACTCAACAAACACTTATCGATTGGTACCGGTGCCCGTTTCATTTATAGTAACCTCGTACCTACCAGTATAACGGTTGGTGGGCAACAGGCCAGAATCGGTACAAGTGTGAGTTTCGATATTTCCAGTTTATATAAATCGAGCCCTTTTAAGGTTGCTAACCGAAAAGCCCAATTGAACGCCGGTTTCGATTTATCAAACCTGGGCCCCGGTATTCAATATTCCGATAACGCCCAAAAAGACCCCCTGCCAACTATCCTGCGAGTCGGTTGGTCGTACACGATGAACCTGGATAAGGACGGTTATAATACTATTACGATCGCTAACGATTTCAGCAAGCTGATTGCTCGTAATGATACATCCGGACATTCCATGCCACTGGGTAAGGCATTGTTTGACTCCTGGGGCTCTTACACCCGTTATGACGGAACTAAATATGTTACTCTAAGCCCGTTAGATCAGATAATGATAGGTACGGGTATTGAATACTGGTATGATCAAAAATTTGCACTTAGAACAGGTTATTTCTATGAGTCCCCGAAAAATGGTGATCGACGTTATGTTACGTTTGGAGCCGGACTTCGTTATAATATTTTTGGTGTGGATTTCAGTTATATTTATACCGTAGAACAAAATAGCCCGCTATCCAATACCATTCGATTTTCGATACTTTTAAACATATAATTAACAATCTGCAGTAATTCCTATTTAATGCTTTTGGGATCTATCAATAACAGAAGTACGGCTGTTATGTGCCTGCTTCTGCTCCTTTTTATTAGTAATGATTCATTTGGTCAGCAACGACTTAATAGAATTACATATGCGAGAAACCTTGCTACCGATGCAGGGGCCTTGCAACAGGGTAATATCCCAACGACGGGCGTACTCCACATCGTAGGTGTGATGGTTGATTTCCAGGCAGATCAAAATCGTTTTACCAGTGGGAATGGTAAATTCGGTACTGCAATTAAAGACACGACCCAAAGTGGTTATTTTTCACCTGATAATGTAAAAATAGATCCGCTGCCGCATGATCGTAATTACTTTCTGGCGCATCTTGAGTTTGCAAAAAACTATTTTGAAAAAGTGTCCGGAGGTAAGCTACAGATACAGTACCGTTTACTACCCAGGGTGTACCATCTAAACAAAAAAATGGAAGCCTATGCCCCGCTTGGTGATACGGATGCCCAAAATTATAAACTCGCCGACCTGGTCAGGGATACCTGGCAAAAAGTAAACCAGGATGGTGGTTTCGATACATCCGGTTTACAAGGGGCAAATACTGTATTTGTTATATTTCATGCCGGTACCGGAAGAGAATTTGATTTTACGGGAACATCACTGGATCATACTCCGCAGGATATCCCCTCGCTTTATCTGAGTCGTGAGTCTCTTGGCAAACTGCTTAATGAATCAAATTTTAAAGGATTTCCGGTCGATAATGGAAATATTTATATTACCAATTCCATTATAATGCCGGAAACGGAGTCCCATCTGGGAACAGATATAACGAATACCCGTTTCCTGCTGCAGTTCTCTATTAACGGGTTGCTTTGTGCCACCATCGGAAGTCATCTCGGGTTACCGGATTTATTTAATACCCAAACAGGGGCTTCAGGTATTGGTCGGTTTGGCTTAATGGATCCCGAAAGCTTCTTTTCGTATCTCGGACTTTTCCCTCCGGAGCCATCAGCATGGGAGAAAATATTTCTCGGCTGGCAACAGCCCTTTGATATATCATTGAATCCTGATCAGGCCATACAACTCCCGGCAGCATCACTTCACCAACCGCATAGTATCGCCAGGGAACGCATCTCAAACGACGAATATTTCCTGGTCGAGAACAGGCATCGGGACCCTGATAACAACGGTCTTACTGTAACCATACAACAGCCCGGTGGAAAACAGATCACACAACATTTTACTGACAAAGATCATTTTAATGCCCAGTACCCTGATAGTATTACCGGTGAACTAAAAGCCGGCGTTGTAGTTAATGTCAATAATTTTGATTGGAGCCTTCCCGGAGGATTAGATGAAGGAAACATTAATAATGGGATTACAAGTGAACGGGTATTGAATGGCGGTATTCTAATATGGCACATCGATAATGGTATTATCCGGCAAAAAATTACTCAAAATGCTGTTAATAATAATATCGATCGTAAAGGTGTGAACTTAATGGAAGCTGACGGTGCGCAGGATATCGGCCATAAATCATTAAGCATTTTCCTGAGCTCCGTAACCGGTGGTAATCCCTTCGATTTCTGGTGGAATGGCAATGATGCTTCATCCATCACACAGAATGGTGATACCTTACAGCTTTATCAGAATAAATTCGGTATGAATACACATCCCAATAATCGAAGTAATACGGGAAGCCCAAGCTTTTTTGAGTTTTATGATTTCTCAGCGAATCAACCGGTTGCAAGTTTCAGGGCCAAAGCCACTTCACCAGGCTGGTTTTCCCAGGAAAAGATCTTACAGGATACTACAACCATTGGCAACAACATTGAGAATACACAAGCATATAATGAACGTTATCCTTTGGGATTGAGCATTTATACAAACAACACCGATACCTTACTGATCATCCCCTCCCCTCAGAAAACATACAGTATCGACCTGAAAAAAGGCGGCTCACACCATCTTTCAACCATAGATTACCCCTATCCGGATCAACCTTATGTTGGTAAATATTTGATCCTTACACATAATACGGCACTTACCGACACCGGATCGACAGTGGCATTCACCTATCAAAACAATACCTGGAATACCCTTTGGGAAAATAAAGATATCGCTTCGAGTAATGGATTTATCAGCTCTGATTATGACGATACGCTGAATTTCGATTATACCAAACAACATCTGCTGATTAAAGACGGTTCAACATTGCCGGTTAAAGCTTCCGCCGGACAAACGTCCAAACCGGTTGGTGGTGTTTATTCTTACCTGTCAGATAATCTATTTCAATTATCCAACCAGGGCTATCATAATCAAAATACGTTTGGGATTATCTCTTCCAAACGAAGATATACCGGTTCTCTAATCATGGATAATAAAAATGAACCGGCTTGGTTTGCACTCTTTGATAACGATTTGTTTTTAATTGAGTCAAATTCGAACGGTGGAAATGTAAATTATACAGCAGCCCCGTTAATCCAGTCAACCGATTTCAACTGGCCCGCTTTTGCTGATGTTAATGACGATGGGAATATTGATGTTATCTATGTTGATACCAAAACGAATCAGCTCATAGCCCGTAACAGGAATGGCGGTATTTTATCAGGATTCCCTAAAGACGCTCCCGGTGGTACACATTTTTCCGGAACGCCATTAATTCTGGATATTGACGGGAATGGCAAACCAGATGTGTTAGTTGAGGCCCGTGACAGTATCTCTTATACCATAAACGGTTATGATAAATCAATGAATGAATTGCCAAATTTTCCACTTTATGTTGGTGATATGAATTCACAAGATACGGATCCCGTCCACCCGGTATTTTTTAATAATACGCTTTATGCCGTAAGTCCGAACGGTGATGTCAGGGCCTGGCATTTTCCAAAATCTCAAAATGTTCAGTGGGCATCTCAATATGGTAATGGAGATTTTAATAAAGTATACTCCCATAATAAATTGACCGGTTCCATTGTCAAACAGTTCAGGATTCTGAATAAGAATGAAACATATAACTGGCCCAATCCGGCTAATGAAGAAACGTATGTGCGATATGAGACAAATGGCCAGGCCAATGTTCACATAACCATTATTACCATGAGCGGTAATACGTTATTTGATCGTACAGTAACCAGTTCCGGCAGGGTTCCCCAGGAAATAAGGATCTCTACAAATAATTGGGGCAATGGAGTATATTATGCCAGAATTCGTGCTGCCATGGGAAATCAGACAGAAAGCAAATTAATAAAAATCGCTGTTATCCATTGATGTCGAATAAATTACATATCACCCTTTCATCACTTGTTTTATTGATTTTGTTCTCGCTGACTCCATGGGTAAGCAAGGCTCAGGAAAGTCCGTTCGATTACTTTTATCCTCAAAACCAACTAAAATGGTATACCCTGGAGAGTAAACATTTCCTTATCCATTTTCAGAAAGGAAACAGCCGGACAGCACAAGTGGTTTCGAGGGTAGCTGAAGAAGTATACGGACCGATAACCAAACTGTATCATCATCAGCCTGACAGTAAAATCAGTATTGTGTTGATAGACCGGCAGGATTATGCCAACGGAGCCACCTATTTTTTTGATAATATGATTGATATCTGGGTTCCGGCACTGGATATGCCGTTACGAGGTACTCATAATTGGTTCCGGAATGTCATTACCCATGAGTTTACTCACATGATCCAGATACAGGAGTCGATGAAGCGAAACAGGAGTGTTCCGGCGATTTATTTGCAATGGTTGACATACGAAAATGTCCGGCGTCCCGATGTTCTATATGGTTATCCCAAGGGAGTCATTACCCTGCCCTTCGCCAGTATCAGTATCCCGGGTTGGCTGGCCGAAGGCACTGCTCAGTTTCAGCGTATTGGCCTTCATTACGATAATTGGGACAGCCACCGCGATATGGTTTTACGTACACGTGTCCTCAATCACTCACTGTTATCCCTGCCTGATATGGGTAATTTCAGTTCCAAGACGAGTATTGAGCGGGAAGTCGTATACAACCAGGGATTTGCATTTGTCCGTTACCTGGCAAACCGTTTTGGTGAAAATGTACTCTATAAATTATCCAAAGCTTTATCTCAAAAAGGTGTAAATGACATCTCAAAGGCTTTGAAAATAGCAACCGGAACCGATGGTTATACACTTTATCAACAGTGGACAGATACCTTGCAAACGATGTATGGAAAAGCTGTCAGAGATTTAAAATGGACGCCGGCGGACACTCTCGAGCCCAAAGGATTCTATAATTTGAATCCTGTCTTCTCCCCTGATGGCCACTCGGTAGCTTATCTGTCTAATAAAGGCCGGGATACCTACCGCGTAGATCTTTATGTTCGGGATCTGGATAATAATTCATCGAAACTGGCTTTTAAAGGAGTGGATAATCTTCATTTCGACCGGGATAATACGTACAGTGACGGCGCCGCGATCCATCCCGGTATCAAAATTGATGAAGCCGGTATTGATTTCTCTCCCAATGGCAATCGTATCGTCTACAGCAATCATGCTCTCACGAAGTACGGTGAAAGTTACCGGGATCTTTATATCTATAATCTAAAGACACGGAAGAAAAAACGCCTGACTCACGGTAAACGGATTTATGAACCATCCTGGAATCCTAAAAATGAAACCATAGCCGCCGTTATCCAAAAGGATGAAACAGAAAATCTCGTATTATTTCATGTAAAAAACGATTCCATAACCCCGTTAACTCATTTCAAAAACGGTGAACAAATTTACAAATCTTCGTGGAGTCCGGATGGGCGTAGTCTTTATTATGCAGCAGCCAACCTGAAGAAACAGGCTATATACAGATATGATGTAAATACGCATAATATATCAACCATACTAAAGGATAATGTTGATGACTCCGTAGATTATCGGGATCCAAGCGTCGGTCCTAAAGGGCAGTATCTTTATTATTCAAGTAATCCGGATGGAATCTTCAATATTTACCGGTTGAACATCAAAAACGGGCAAAAAGAGAAACTAACTAGTGTTTTGGGTGGTGCTTTTATGCCATCTGTCAACCAACATGGTCAACTTGTTTATGCAGAATATATGGCTGACGGATATAAGATATCGATGGCAAAACTACCATCTGTGCTGAAAATGAATTTAAATGGCAGATATCACGATCCATTGTTTAAAACCGATACCGAGCACTTTGCCCAACCTTATACAAAGCTGAATACCTTTAACGACACGGATCTGCGTACCCTTTCAAAAGTTGATATGGCCCGTGCGGATACCGGATCGTATCATTTTGATATAGCCACACGAGGTGAACCGAATACACGAAAGTTATATTCCTATAAAGACACTTTCACATCGTTCAGTTTCTACCCGGTCTTACGATTCGACAATTATGCCCGGCCTGAAGGCCCGAACGGGCCACTCATTACCGGTGGAAAAGTCGGTAAATTGGCTAATAACCTGTGGAGAGATGGCAAAGTAGGGTTTTATATGTCATCACGGGATGTCTTAAATCATTTTTCACTTTTTGGTGGTGCATTATTTGGCCTTGGATCGCAAAGTGCCAGTGGCATTGGAGATTTTATATCTCCGGCACGACTGGTCGATCTCGACAGGGATTTGTTTCTGGAAGTCAGCTACGACGGTCTCCCATTCATCAAACGCCGTTGGTCGCCCACAATCACGGTCGACTTATATAACATGCACAGAAATGTTAAAAATGGCTTGTCCATTGAAGAATTCCCGTGCTCTTCATGTCTGCCGGACACCAATAAGATAAACGTTGCTTACAATATCTGGGAAGCGGATGTATATTTACGCAGCAAGATAAATGATTATAACATGGTGGAATTGGGACTCTCCTATTCGCCATATCAGGTAACAACCCAATCGTTTTATTCAGAGGAGTATAAAAGTTACCTGGCGGCCTCTTCATCCAGGTATTTCATAGGAACAGGCCTGACCGCCGCCTACGTATTTGATATGGATACGCCTTACAGAAATGATGATATAGCTCCACTCGGTGTCAAAGGCTCGCTGCGTTTGAATTATCAACCAAGTAAACTATTAGATAACTACGATATCAAGGATGGCGTATTGACACCTAATTATCAGACTTATCGTAATTCATCGGTCGAAATGTCATTCAGATACGGTTTCCGTGCTCTTGATCATACCGCAACAGTTAAAACGCGATTTTTCACCTATTTCAACAACCCGAGTGATTATTTCTTCCTTGATTATATTGGTGGATTGAGTGGTATGCGAAGTTATCCCTATTTTGGTTTGGGTGGTAACATGACGGCATATACGATCTTATCGTATAACATGCCCCTTATAACCCACATCGATAAACAGGAAGGCCGGTTTACTTTAGATAAGATTTATTCCCGGTTTTTTGTAGAAGCGGGAAATGGCTGGAAAGGTCCCCTGGATATCGGTAATAATATTAAAACAGGTATCGGAGCTGAACTTCGTGTAAGTTTAAATACCAACTACCTGTTTCCAAGTAAGTTTTTCATCAGCGGAGCATATGGTTTTAATAAATTCAACGTCCATTTGCCGGCCGAGTTTCTGACAAACTCCGGGAACAATACCGTTTCCTACGGTCGCCAGGTATTATTTAATTTTGGTCTCTTATTCAGTTTTGATCAATTTTAATATGCAACCGAATGATAATTTAATGAGGTATCATATTTTAGTATGCCATAATTTTTCCTGTTAATAATTTTAAAGATTTTGTCCGATGAAGCTATTCCGTTCAATAATTATGATATCGATTATGTTTACCCTTCTTTTGATCTTTACTAAACAGGGGCGGGCTCAAATCATTCGATCTGAACAAAACATAGAAAATCAGACATTAACACCGAAACAGCTGGAGATAAAGTACATCTTCTCATATAGAAATTTCCGCCCTGAAGAACATCCTGATTCAGTAACCAGTAAGGAGAGTTTTTTCAACAGCCTCTCAAAGAAACCCGGTATCCCATTTTTTTCATCCGCAGTAATACCGGGACTGGGCCAGGTAGAAAATCATCAATTATTGAAAGCAGGTATTTTTGTAACCATTGAGGCGGCTGCGATCATCTATCATTTTCATGTCTATAATCAGGCACGAAACCTGGAAAAAGCTTATCATAATTATGCGGACCATAATTGGAGTTTGGTTAAATATGCCCGATTTTTAGTTGACTATCATAATGCCTATTATCCTAATAATCCTATTAGTTATGACGCATTAGCAAAACAGGGTCAGCATCTCGGCACAAGTTCATCTGACACAAGAAACGATTGGAACCGGGTGGATGTTGGAGCTATACGAGAACTTGAAAGACAAACGTTATATGGAGGAACAACAGGTGATGCTTTTTCGCACAACCTGCCCGATTTAGGCTCTCAGCAATATTATGAGTTAATGAGTAAATACTATCAATTCGGTCCGGGATGGAAGGATTTCAATGTACCGTTAAAATCAATAAATTGGAATCCTGATGGAATGTCGGCCGACTGGCACCTTGGTGCAAGGCGTGCAGCCGATTTTAATGATCACTACCGTACGGCGGAACGAATGGTCATGATTGTTATCGCGAATCATTTTGTTTCCGCTTTTGACGCTTTTTTTACCTCAAAAATTCATAATGAACATTTGCATGCATCTACCTATTATATATCGAATCAGAATAATGGATTCATGATTCGATATAGTTTTTAGGATCCACCTCCAGATAGTATCTTTATAAAATGTTGAAGCAAATACTAAAAGACATACGATTTTACATATTACTGCTGAGTATTGCTATACTTGGTGCTGTTTTTCTATTTTTACTTAACCAGTACATCATGCCTGCTTATACACGACATGACGAAGGGGTTACTGTACCTGATGTTACCAAATTACCTCTCGATAAAGCACGCGTACAGTTAACCGGGGAAGGACTCAGAGACTCCGTGGTGGACCGCAGGTATAATGCCTCCTACCCGCCTGATTATGTTATTGATCAGACTCCTTCCCCATCACTCATTGTTAAACCTAAACGGTTAATTTATCTCACTGTTAACGCGGCCAGCACTCCAAAAGTCATTATTCCGGATGTTACCAATATGTCATTGCGTAATGCAAAACTTCAGTTACAGAATTACGGATTGAAAGTGGGTAATATCAGTTACATTTCCAATCCATTTAAGAATACGGTTATCAAACAATCGATAAAACCCGGCTTAAGCGTTGAAAAGGAAACGATTGTCAATCTGACTGTCAGCGATGGATTAGGTGTTAACAAAGTGGCTGTGCCTAATATAACAGGACTGCAATATCCCGAAGCCCAAAGTAAATTACGTAACGCTAATCTGCGTACCGGTCAGGTTACTTTTAAAGACAGCAAGAATCAGGCTCCGAATATTGTTTTAAGTTACAGTCCTTCTGATAAAGATAGTTTACTGGAAGGATCTCCCGTTAATCTTGTCGTATCACAACGCCCTAAACCACAGGAAGCGCCTGAAACAGGCCCTGTTTTTAAAGACAGTACCGATGTTAATAAGCAGGACTCGATACCCAGACAATCCAATAAGCAATTAAATCGAAAATAAGTTATGACAGCTCCAATCCTGGCTCCCTCTATACTTGCAGCTAATTATACACATCTTAAAAAAGATATTGAAGAAAGTATAAAAGGTGGAGCACAATGGATTCATTGTGACGTCATGGATGGACATTTCGTGCCGAATATCAGCTTCGGCCCATTGATTGTAAAAGCCGCTAACGAGTCAACCGATGCTTTCTTGGACGTTCACCTGATGATTTACAATCCGGATGATTATATAGAGAAGTTTGTCGATGCCGGGGCCGATTTAATATCAGTTCACATTGAGGCAACGCAACATTTACACCGCTCCATTGAGCTTATTAAATCGCATGGTATTAAGGCCGGTGTAGCTGTCAATCCGGCCACATCCCTGCAGAACCTGGAACCCATCCTCCCCTATGTCGACCTGGTTATTCTGATGAGTGTGAATCCCGGTTTTGGTGGACAAACTTTCATTGAGCAAAGTTATGAACGGATCAAAGATCTTGTTACTATACGGCAGAAAGATGGTATTGATTTTCTGATTGAAGTCGACGGTGGTATCAATCTGGAAAATATTGAACATATATCCCGGTGCGGTACGGATGTATTTGTTGCCGGTAGCAGTGTCTTCAAAGCCAATGACATCGAAAGTCGTGTCAAAGAACTCATAAAACGGGCCTCCCACGGGAAACAACTGCTTGTTTGATCTGGCAACTCCCAATAATTATTGATTTAAATCGTTATTTTATCACGTATATGGGACAGAGAATTCCAATATTTAGTTAGAAATCGATCTGTTATCTCGTTATGAGACTTCTCGTAATGAACAGGTGGACACTCTGTGTCCACTCACAGGATAGCACCCGTCTTCCATTACTCATAAAAATGACGGGACGCAAAGCATCACGGGGTACGTTACGCCCCGAGGGACATAACGAGATACTAAAGCTTTCGGGGTCAGCGATGAAACGTAACATAACGATACAGGGAAAAACGACTATTTTAAATCATTGAACAATTTAATTAACTTTTTCCCCGAACAATAGTGATTCTTAATACAGGATTAAACATATTGTTATTAAACAGGTCTTTATAAAACACCTGTATTCTGTGTAAATATAAACCAAAATAATTACCATTATCGAGACACAAGTTCACTCAGAAGAACAAAAAATAGTGATCCGGAAGGTTGAACCTGTACTTATATATGGTCTTCAGGATCATAACCTCAACGAGATAGAAAAGGCATATCCCAATTCAAAGTTGACTGCACGTGGCAGTGTGATTAAAGTCAGCGGATCAGGTAAAGATGTGAAAGCCATAAAAGGGATCATCGATGATTTAATTGATTTAGCTTCACGTAAAGGTTCAATAAGTGAGGATGATTTACAAACCATCTTGTCATTGAAAAAGAGTGATCCCCATGCCGATACACCCATATTCCTGGAATCGGATATTATCATAAAAACATATACCGGTGAAACGGTCCGTGCTAAAACACCCGGACAACGTCAAATTATTGATGCGACAGCAAATAACGATATCACATTTGCCATCGGACCGGCCGGAACAGGGAAAACGTATACTTCGGTTGCGCTGGCAGTCAAAGCACTTAAGGAACGAACCGTTAAAAAGATTGTTCTTTGTCGCCCTGCTGTTGAAGCGGGGGAAAGTCTTGGTTTTCTCCCCGGTGGGTTACGTGAGAAAATTGATCCTTATTTAAGGCCATTATACGATTCTCTTGAGGAAATGCTTGATTATGAGACTCTTGAGCTGAATATGGCTAAGAACATTATTGAGATCGCCCCCCTTGCCTATATGAGAGGACGCACGCTAAATAACGCTTTTGTTATTCTGGATGAAGCTCAGAATGCGACAAAAATGCAAATGAAAATGTTTCTGACACGTTTGGGTATTAATAGCCGTGCCATTATCACGGGCGACGTAACCCAAACGGATTTACCCAGTAAACAAAAATCCGGACTCATATCCGTTCAAAATGTACTGGATGGCATAAAAGGAATATCTTTTGTCTATCTTGATCAGAGGGATGTGGTACGTCACCGGATTATCAGGGAAATTATTACAGCTTATGAAAAGCACGAACGAAAAAAGTAATTTAAAAATATATTTTTCGTTCTTGAGATAAACATAGAATATTAGCAAGCAAAATAACGATTAATAAAAGTGCAAACTTACGCAGCTCCGTTATACGAAGGTACTTTTTCTGTTGGCCTGGATAAAAAATTTGTTCCGATGGATCGAAAGGGCAAACCGGCAAAAGGTGCATTACGTATTTCAATTCAACCATTTTTATTACATGCACCGGATAAAAAGATATTATTTGATACTGGTCTGGGAGAATTCGGTGAAGGTACCACTACAAAAACTCTCTGTAAAAATATTGCCGCTCATGGTTTAAATGAATATGATATCACCGATATTTTTTTGAGCCATCTCCACTTCGATCATTTAGGTGGCCTCGCCAATAGAGATAATGGCTACTGGGAATTAACTTTCCCGCATGCCAAAATCTGGGTATCACGTATGGACTGGGAAAAAGTGATGGCTAAAGATATTTTTTATGACGAGGAAAAAACAGAGTTTATTCATTTTATAGCCGCAAGAGGTGATATTCATTTTCTTTCTGATCATGATTACCCATATCCGGAAATTGAAGTACTTAAAATTGGCGGCCATTCGGAATTTCATCAGGCCTTCTTCTATCGCCTTGATGATAGCAAATATCTGATGGCTGGGGATGTTCTTCCGACAAAAGGACATGTAAATCAAAAATTTGCCGCCAAATATGATTTCGATCCTCAACAGAGTATTCAGGTACGACAAAAGCTGGTCAAAATCGCTTATGAAGAACATATGGTGATTTTGGCATACCATAGTAGCGAAACCCCCATGTTTCGTCTGACTGACTATCATGAAAAGCAAGGTTACAGTATTGAAAACGTCACTGAATATGTTCCTACCTGAAAATGTGCATAAGATTTATAAATCTTTAAAAAAAACAGTTTCTTTCGATACAATTGATACTGCTGTCATACTCGGTTCAGGGCTGGGAGGTTTCGAAAACCGGTTACGTGACCGATTGACCATTCCGTATAGTAATATTGATGGATTTCCTCAGACAACCGTTATCGGACATAGCGGCACGCTTAATTTCGGAATGATTGGAAATAAAAAAGTGATGATCTTTGCAGGACGTTTTCATCATTATGAAGGTCATCCATTTGAACGTACTATCCTTCCGGTACAGTTAGCCAAATCATTCGGTGTCGATCATCTTTATGTAAGTAATGCGGCCGGTGGAATTAATTACCGGTTTAATGTAGGTGATTTGATGCTTATCGATGATATCATGCGCATCGGGCTTAAATATTCACCCAATGGCCCTGTAAACGGTTTCAGCTACTACAATGATGTGATGGTCCAAAAGGTGGCAAACCTGGCCCGTGAGTTAAAAATATACGTACAAAGAGGCACCTATTTATTTGCCAAAGGTCCCAGTTACGAAACCAAAGCTGAAATCCGTGCTTTCCGTACGCTTGGTGCCGATGCCGTCGGTATGTCAACGGCACCCGAATTAATAGAGGCGCGCCGCTTAGGGATGGAATGTCTCGGCATATCGTTAATAACCAATATGGCTGCCGGTGTGACCCCAAAAAAGCTGGAGCATGCTGAAATTAAAGATGTTGCAGCCGGGCGAACAGAAGATTTCAGTCGGCTTATGGAGGAAATAATCTTCCGATTATAAATCAATTACACGTAATGTCACCCATTACAAACCGGCGACATTGTAGCTCCCGTTAAAATTATAATTTCTCAGTCTGCTCTGTAATATGCTGTGCTAGCCTAAATGAAGGTTATCCAATACTTTTTTACAAACATATTCTCTCCCCTGTTGATTATTTCCAAACAAGTAATTTTCTTTAAAGAACCATACTAAAACTCATTATCTAATAGTTTTATAAACACACATAACCAAATGAACAGGGCCGGGAGTGTGCTTATGAATGGCTTATCTCTTGATTTATTTACAAATATCGGAATTGATTCGGAAATTCGTCAATACCATATTCTGGATGGATTGAAAAAAATTCGAGATAAATTCTCTTTTAATAAACTGTATCCACACCTGTCCGAAGTGATCTCCCTTTATCAAACACTTAGCATTATTAATCGTGAGGTTAAGAAACTCGAAGATGGAATGCCGAGTCAAATCATGGATATTGACGTCATCGATCAAAAAATTACCTATCAACTATTACATGACGATCATAAACACCTCGATTCGGTTAAGGAAACGATAGACTGGTCCCTACCGCTCATAAAAGAAACGATCGACGAAGGTATTGCTATATATGAATTTGTAGATGAAAATATATTAGTGGAGAAAGTTGGTATAATGCCCAATTATACCGAAGAAGGATATATTTTTGTACCCGATAACAAAGATAAAAAGCTGTATCTATTCAGATATGAATTAACTATCTATACAAAAAGTGATGATAACTATCGTTCTCTTAAAACCAAATTTATCAGCTCGATAGATGAGTCAATATTGAGATCTTCCCTTAACACTGTAAAATTACAATTAATAAATAAACATGCCGATTTACCAAATCCTGCAACATACGCTTTTTCCACCTATTTAGATTTCAGCTTCGAAGAAACCATGTTTCCGGTGATAAAACGAAAATTCCTGCAATACCTGGGTAACTGATTAAATTATATTTAACGCTTGTCTATAATTGCCATCGTACACCGTGATACACATACGAGTTTATCATCTTCCGTCCTGATTTTTATTTCCCAGACATGTGTTTGCGCCCCCCTGTGTAAAGGCTTTGCCGTACCTATCACTTTACCATCTCTGACACTCCTGATGTGATTGGCATTAATTTCGAGTCCGACAGCTGTCTTCCTTTCAGTGTCAATATTAACCAGTGCTCCCACTGAGGCAAGTGTTTCGGCAAGTGCCACAGATGCGCCTCCGTGCAGTAATCCATAAGGTTGCCTGGTAGACTCATTAACCGGCATCGAAGCTGAGAGTTTATCCCGTTCAATATGCTCAAATGTAATTCCAAGAGCATCTCCCATGTTTTTCTGAGATCTTTCGAACAAAAAAGTGACTTTCTCTTCTATTTTTTTCTCTATATACATGTCATTTAATAAGTTAAATATTGTTTGATACCTGCAAAAAAGCTTTATTAAAGTAATGGGAAAATATATTCATACCAACTTCTACAATGTCAGTTTTAGATTAGATATGGTTTAGATATGTATTCTTGTATAGTAAAATAAGTATAGTCTAAAGAACTTAAGAAACAAAAGCACAGATATATAAGAGGCTGAGTAGTAAAATAATTGACTTGATGAAATTGGCAATGTACCGGTAATTTATAAGCTAATAACCGGATTGAATAGTTTATTACATTGACACGGATTTTAAATAATAATATCAAATCAGACAGATTTCATTGTTGATTAATATTATCAATATCTAATGTTTTTCAATGCGCTTATTATAAATATATAGTTTATAAATGATGGGTTATTTTTCAACTATTATCATTAGGTAAGCTTCAATTATATAATTCAATAACCTTCAAAATTAATTTTTTATCAAAATCCTTAATTTACTGGTAGTTATAAAATTAGGGGAATGTAATATCAAGAGAGACTGTTTATAACAATACAATTCATGTGATGAACGGGTCATTATTATGAAATACGAGCCTACTACACTTTTAGAATTAACGGAACGTGGTTTAAAGAAAAATATCACCAATATTCTTGCTGAGACAAAACGTTTCGGTAAATGGCATAGAACGGATATTGATGATTTTCGTTGTAAGGTAAAATATTTTGCCCTGGGTTTATACCAATTAGGAGTTCGGCCCGGAGATAAAGTGGCTTTGCATTCCGAAAGCTGTACTGAATGGCTAATCTGTGATCATGCCATATTATCACTGGGTGCCACCAATGTACCTATATATGCAACACAGCCCGGTGAACAAATCAAATATATTCTCGAAAATTCTGAGGCCAAGGTTTATATCGTATATAATGATAAACTTTTTGAGTCAGTAAAGCCTATGATTAAGGGAATTGAGAGTGTCAGGGGAGTAGTGAATATCCTGGAAACATCCCATGGTAAATTAAAATCAATGGATGATGTTATCCGGATGGGCCGCGCTAAAGATGATGAAGATCCGGAACTATTTGATCAATTAAAGAGTAAGATAAAACCTGATGACCTTGCTAGTCTTATTTACACATCGGGTACTACCGGTGTTCCCAAAGGGGCTATGTTAACTCATAATAACATTGCTTCCAATGTCTTAAACACTATCGAGCACGCTCCTTTTGATGTTGAAGCCGATCGGGGTGGACGAATGTTATCGTACTTACCATTATCTCACGTTCTGGAAAGAATGGGAACTTATATGTATCTCTATATCGGTTATCCCATTTATTTCATTGAGGATCTTGAGAATTTTATGGGAGAAATGCAGGAAGTAAAGCCCATATTCTTTATTACCGTACCACGGTTGCTTGAAAAAGTACATGCAGGTATAAAAGAGAAAGGACAAGAGCTTTCAGGTATCAAAAAAAGCTTGTTCTACTGGGCGATCGCACTTGCTGAAAAATATGATGTCGAACATCCACCTAAAGGGTTACAATCAGCTAAATATAAATTTGCGGATAAAGTTGTTTATACTAAAATCCGGGAAGCTTTCGGTGGCAAAATGATAGGCATAATAAGCGGTGGAGCCGCACTCTCACCCCTGATCATGAATTTCTTTAATGCTATTGGTATCTATTGTGCACAGGGATACGGCTTAACCGAGACATCACCCGTTCTGACTGTTGGAGACCCTCAGCATATGCGTCCAGGTTCTGTAGGCCCGGCTATTGATGATATTCAACTTAAAATAGCCGAAGACGGTGAAATTCTCGCTAAAGGGCCTAATGTGATGAAAGGCTACTACAAATTACCGGAAGAAACGAAAAATGCTTTCACCGAAGACGGTTGGTTCAGAACCGGTGACATAGGTAAAATCGATGATGACGGCTATCTCTATATAACTGATCGAAAGAAAGCACTTTTTAAGTTATCCACGGGAAAATATGTAGCGCCACAGCCTATTGAGAATGCACTTGTGGATAGTCCTTATGTCGATCAGGTGATGGTCATTGGCAATGAGAGAAAATTCTGTTCAGCACTGATCATACCCGATTATAAGAAAATCAGAACCGATCTGGAAGAGAAAGGAACTAAACTTCCCGAGGGTGAACTGTCAGATAATGCAACCATCATTAATCTGATTCAAAAAGAAGTGGATCATGTTAATAAAGACTTGCCTAAATGGGAAAAGGTCAAGAGATTCAAGCTGATGAAGGAACCGTTTACTATTGATAAAGGTGAATTGACACCTACCCTGAAAATGAAACGGCCAAAGATACTGGATATGCATGCAGAAGCCGTTGAATCTATTTACAGAGAAGCCGAACAAGTCGGTAAATAAAAATTTTTAAAACATAACTATCTAATTAATGGCTATTAAAAAATATTCCATTCATAAAGTTGCTGTACTCGGTTCCGGTGTGATGGGTAGCCAAATTGCTGCTCATTGTGTCAATGCCGGACTGGATGTCTTATTGTTAGATTTAAAATCGGATAAAACGGATAATCCCAATCAAATCGCTGACGAAAGTCTTCAGAAACTACAGAAAATGTCACCGGCACCATTGGCATTACCGGAAAACGCCCATAAAATCGAAACCGGTAATTTTGATGACGACTGGAGCAAATTGAGTGAGGTTGATTGGATATGTGAAGTCATTGTCGAAAATATGGACATCAAAAAGACATTAATGGCCCGCATCGACAAAGTACGGAAGAATCATACGATTGTCAGTTCCAATACTTCCGGATTACCCATAACGAAAATCAGTGATGAAGTTTCCGACGCCCTCAGGAAGCATTTCCTGGGTACTCACTTCTTTAACCCTCCCCGGTATATGAAATTGCTGGAAATCATCCCAACCCAATATACCGGGGATGCCGTGACCGAATATATGACGGTTTTTGCCCAGAAAATATTGGGAAAAGGTGTCGTTCAATGTAAAGATACTCCTAATTTTATTGCTAACAGGATTGGTATTTTTTCAATGGCAAATGTAATGCCATATGCATTTGATAAGAAATTTCGTTTCGAAGAATTAGATTACCTCACCGGCACACTTAGTGGTTTTTCAAAAGCGGCGACATTCCGGACAGCCGATATGGCCGGATTGGATGTAATCGGGCATGTGGCTAAAAACCTGTATCCTGGTATTCCTGATGATGAACGACGTGAAGTTTTCAAGCTTGATGATAAATTTTACGAAATGGTTTCCCGAAATATGATCGGCAATAAAGCCGGTATGGGTTTCTATAAAAAGGTGAAGACAGACAAAGGAAAAGAATATAAAGTCCTTAATGTTGATAACCTGGAGTATGAATCTCAGAAGGATGTAACATTTCCCGTTATTGATGAGGCCCGGGCGAAATTTAAAAATACGGGCGACCGTCTGAAATATTTAACCCGGCAAGATGGCAAGGTTGGTAATTTCTTGTGGGAAATACATCGTGATCTTTTCCTGTATTCAGCCAACCGGATTCCGGAAATTGCCGATTCAATAGAGTCTATCGATAGAGCTATGAAATGGGGATTCAATTGGGAGATGGGTCCTTTTGAACAATGGGATGCTATCGGTGTACGTAGCTCGGTAGATCGTATGAAGGAAGAAGGATATACCGTACCAGAATCGGTTATCATAATGCTGGATTCGGGACGCGAAAACTTCTACGAAAACGGAACCGTGTACAACCCGGCAACCGGCCAGGCGGAACAGCTAAGTCCACCGGCAGAGGGTGCATTACGTATCAAATACCTCGCCAAACATAATAAAACCGTCTTCTCAAAAAAAGAAGCGGCACTGTATGATATGGGCGACGGGGTTGCTCTCTTTGAATTCCGATCTAAAGCAAATGCCCTCGGACAAGGTGTTATTGAGGCATTATTTGAGTCCTTTGAACATGTCAAAAAGGGTTTTAATGCTCTCGTTATTGGAAATGAAGGAGATCATTTTTCCGTAGGCGCCAATCTGTTTGAAGTGATCATGGCTGTTAAAAATAATCAATTCAAAGAATTGGAATTGGCCGTCAAAGCGTTTCAGGGCGCGTCTTTAGGTATTCGTTACCTGCCGGTACCGGTCGTAGTTGCTCCTTTTAACCGTACCCTTGGCGGAGGTTGCGAATTTACGGTACATGCCGACCGGGTTGTGGCTAATCATGAGTTATATGCCGGATTGGTGGAAGCGGGAGTCGGACTAATACCTGCCGGCGGCGGCACTACGGAAATGCTTCACCGCTATGTAAGCCTTATTCCTGATGATGATAATGCCGATCCGCTTGTATATCTGAAACAAGTTTTTCAACTCATAGGTATGGCCAAAGTCTCCATGAGTGCAGCCGAAGCACGGAACTACGGTTTTCTCAGAGAGGGTGATATCATTCAGATGAATCGCGACCTCCTATTGCAGAACGCTAAAAATGAAGCTCTAAAAATGGCTGAACAAGGATATCAGCCACCTGCTAAACGTCGTATTCTCTTGCAAGGCAAAACAGCATACAGTGCCATGAAGTTGTCAATGTATATTATGAAAGAATCGCGATTTATTAGTGAATATGACAGTATAATCGGCGAGAGACTGGCATATATACTAACCGGTGGGGATCTAAGCGAATCACAGGAAGTCATGGAGGATTACGTGCTCAACCTCGAGCGTGAAGTATTCCTTTCCCTGCTTAAAGAGAAAAAAACGCTGGATCGTATACAGTATATGCTTGAAAAGGGTAAACCATTACGAAATTGAAAACACAATATCTAAGTTATTGAAGGATTTTATCATGCGAGAAGCAGTCATTGTTGCAGCGGCACGTACACCTTGTGGAAAAGCTAATAAAGGTTCTTTACGAAATGTACCCCCCGATACCCTCGGTGGAGAGGTCATAAAATCTTTGTTGAAAAGAGTACCGGAGGTTAAACCTGAAATGGTAGATGATGTCATTTTCGGCTGTGCTTTCCCGGAGGCTTCACAGGGATTGAATATTGCACGGCAAATAGCTTTACTCGGTGGTTTGCCTGTTGATGTACCGGCGGCTACAGTCAACCGATTCTGTTCGTCAGGTCTACAGACCATTGCCCAGGCTTCCGAACGTATTTTGGCGGGTGGTGCCGATATCATAATCGCCGGAGGTATTGAGAGTATGAGTCAGGTACCGTTGGGCGGGTATATCGTGAGGCCTAATCCCGAATTAGTGGACAAACACCCCGAGATTTATATCAGCATGGGACTGACTGCGGAAAAGGTGGCCGAAAAATATGGCGTAAGCCGCAAAGATCAGGATGCCTTTTCTTATCGAAGTCATCAACGAGCATTGAATGCACAAAAAGAGCATTATTTTGATGAACAGATAGTACCCATTGAAATTGTCTCTAAAATGGTTGCATCGGACGGGCATATGATCGAAGAGAAGAAAACATTTTCGGTTGATGAAGGACCACGTGCCGATACATCTATTGAGAAATTAAGTCAGTTGAGGCCGGTATTCATGAATGGCGGTACGGTTACTGCCGGCAATTCATCCCAGATGAATGACGCCTCAGCTGCCGTGATTGTCATGAGCAAAGAGAAAGCGGATGAACTGGGTATTAAACCAATGGCCCGTTATATATCTTATGCCGTAGCCGGTGTTCCGCCTGAAATAATGGGCATCGGACCCATAAAGGCTGTTCCTAAAGCCTTGAAGATGGCAGGAATAGATTTAAAAGATATTGATGTGATAGAACTGAATGAGGCCTTTGCCGCTCAATCAGTTGCCGTGATCCGTGAACTGGGTATGAACGAGGACATCGTCAATGTTAATGGTGGTGCCATAGCCATGGGCCATCCTCTCGGTTGTACCGGCGCCAAGTTAACGACACAGATTCTCCATGAGATGAAACGCCGGGATTCTCATTATGGGATGGTTACGATGTGCGTAGGAGGCGGTATGGGTGCGGCTGGTATCTTTGAAAATCTTTGATATCCTTTATTTATTCATTCTAAAACAGTAAAAACATGTTCACAAAAGATACATTGGCAGGAAAAGCCATACTCATAACAGGTGGTGGAAGCGGTCTTGGTTTGGCTATGGCTAAAAAATTCGCTGCTCATGGTGCTAATATTGCCATCTGTGGCCGCACGGAAGAAAAACTATTGAAAGCGGCCGATGAATTACAAGAAAGTGGACAGAAAATTATTACGCATGTCGTTGATG
Organism: Balneolales bacterium; assembly: GCA_035267045.1. Lineage (GTDB taxonomy): Bacteria > Bacteroidota > Rhodothermia > Balneolales > DATFMH01 > DATFMH01. Next base: position 18,575 of record DATFMH010000121.1, on the reverse strand, counting down.
TACGTGATTACGACGGTGTCGGAGAAATGATTAAACGACTCAATAATGAATTTGACACCTTGAACGGCCTCGTAAATAATGCAGCCGGAAATTTTTTATCCGCATCGGAAGATATAAGCCCAAACGCATTTAAATCCGTTGTTGATATCGTTTTACACGGTAGTTTCAATTGTTCGCAACATTTTGGCAAACATCTGATTGATGAACATAAACGCGGAAACATTTTAAATATCGTCACTACATACACGGAAACAGGTTCAGCGTTTGTCTTACCCTCAGCTTGTGCCAAAGCCGGCGTATTAGCTATGACGAACACACTCGCGTTCGAATGGGCAGAATACGGCATTCGTGTTAATTCTATTGCCCCGGGCCCCTTCCCTACAAAAGGCGCCTGGTCCCGGTTGATGCCTTCTAAAGACGCAGAGAAGTTTTATCTGAATCGTATACCGGCTAAGCGATATGGGGAACGTGACGAGCTTGCCAACTTAGCCGTTTTCCTTATGTCCGATTTATCACCCTACATCACCGGTGAATCGGTTACAATAGACGGAGGGGAACATCTCATTTCCGGCCAATTTAATTTCATAGATCAGTTGATGCCCAGAAAAGAGCTAAAGAAGATATTTGGATCCATGAAAACCAAAAAGAATAAGGATTAAGCAGGCAATAGCATACCCATGGGGTAACGGCTTTCAGCGGTCAACATGATATCCCATATGGCAATTGGCAATTACCGTGCGAACGAATTGCCACAATTTTTTTTGCAGACTTCTTGATTGAAAGTAAAGCAATTGAAGCATTTTACCCGCCTGACGGTTCCAAATCGTCTGACGGATAGGTTTTTTAAAATTCCTCGGGCAAATTAGCTTTAAGCACCATATTACCGTTCATTACCGTAATAGCCTCACCGGCAATCTGTACTTCTTCTATCGATTCACCATTCGTCTTCAGGAAAACAGAAACATAACCGGGTCGATCCATAAAGTGCCCCTGTGCTCCTTTGAAAGTGAAAAACTTTTTACTCTTATCCAGGAAGTCATTAACAAAAAGATAGGTAGCCATGGGTCCGTTGGCCGATCCTGTTACCGGATCTTCATTGACACCCAATGCAGGGGCAAAAAAACGCATATACCAGTCAATATTATCATTTCCGGTATCGGATGTTACTACTGCAAACCCGTTAATCTCGTATCTGTCATACAGTTTTTTCAATAAGGCATTATTCGGATCCAGTGTTTGCAGGCTTTCATATGTTTTGAGAGGAACAAAACAATACCCATTTTCCAGGATCTGTGGCTTTACTTTTTGACTCAGCTCAATTTCTGCAATACCTAATGCTCCGCACAAGAGGGATAGATCTCCGGGATATGGATAAAATTGTTGTAAAGGCAGTGAGAACTTGATATAAGGGTGAAATTCCTGCCATTCAACATCAACCGTCAGATCACCAGATTTTGTCTCCACGATAAAACTTTGCGGTTCATTCACTTCCAGGCCAAAATATCCCTCTTCCGCCAATGCATGAAAAGCGGCAATAGTAGCATGACCGCATAAATTGACTTCCTGTTTTGGTGTAAACCAACGCAGCCTCAGATCGGCTTCATCATGTGTGGATTTGAGAACGAAAACAGTTTCCGAGAGATTCATCTCCCGGGCTATCTTCTGCATTTCTTTGGAATTCAATTGATCGGCATCTAAAACGACACCGGCCGGGTTGCCGGTAAAAGGTTTCCTGGTAAATGCATCCACCTGTTTAATTCGAATATTATTCATTTTAAAATCACTTGTTAATCTATGCGGCTAATTTTCTGACAAGTTATCAAATTGCGTTGTCTAATTCGAGAGCGAATTCGGTTGTCAGATAATAAAAAGGAACCAAAGTTACTATTAAGTCAAAGGTATAATTGATAGCAACAACCTATCATTGCTGATTGTTAATCGGTCATTGATCATTGATTATAAGACGACTTGCTCATTAATTTTTTGAATAATATTGACGAGTTGAAGTGCTTCATAACCTGAGAATGGCGAGGGAGTTTTCAAATGAATTGATTTCAGGAATAATTTCACTGCGATATCAGCAGGTTCCTCCCCCTGTAAATTTTTACGTTCAAAATAGTGATTACTATTTGGAACAGTATGAGCAATTCTCAACGAGTGAGTAGATACATCGCATTGGACGGATATGTCCTTATTAGCGGCAAACCGTTCATGACGACTCTCGGAACTCATGGTATTAACAAAAATCACTGCTGTTGATCCACTATCAAACCGCATATAAATTTGAATAGCTATTTCCTCTTCATTATTCAACCTGATCAAATTTGCCTCAACATGGTGAATACTTGAATTCATCCATTTTATACATAACCCCAGATCCTCCAGCCATATTTGATTAAATGGTGCATCATAGTCCAAAAATGCCGAACGGGGGATATCTTTGCGGATATGTATTAATTTTGGCTTGTAAATATGATTCATCATCCATTGAGATGATGGTGAAAATGTAGCCCAATGCGCAAACTGCAGAATCACATTCGATTCCTCGGCAGCATGATAAAGTTTCTCTACATTTGCACGTTCTGTTGGTATTCGTGATACAAGAAAAACGTGCTGTCCAAAACGTACGGCTTTTAAGGCATCCGTAAAACTCGACTTACCATTCTCCAGTATAATACACGCATCAACATCACTCACGGCTTCTTGTTGATTGGAGATAACGACTTCTTTAATGGATGCAAATGGCCGTAAACGCTGCTCCCATACTTTAGCCCGCTCAATAGGACCGACGATTCCAACTTTTATGGTATTCATAGTACCAGGTAGTAAAAATTTATAACTTCTTTAGAGAAGTGTTGGCATAAAATGATTCACCAATATAACATAAACTAAATAGAAATAAAGAGTAGTAATTACCCTTTATAATTTAAGGCACACACGATTTTTAGTTTTGTATAAAAGGGAGCGATCTGTAATTATTTTTAGTACTTAGGCATGATAAGTGCCAGAATGAAATAAAAAAGTATGGGTGAACCAAAACCGAGTAACGTAGCAATCAGAAATACAATTCTTACTATAGTTGCATCCCACCCCCAGTATTCAGCAATACCTCCACATACGCCAAATAACATTTTATCGGTTCTTGATCTCGTTAACCTTGTACGGCTCATTTATTTACTCCTGTTAATGAGTCTGTGAACAACTTACATTTAGTACATAATACGTGAGGCGGATAATATAGTTTCAAATAAAGCTAGTTATTAATGACAATACGCTTGAGATAATTCAACTGTCCGAGGTGATAACTTAAATGATGATATAAATGAAGCAATGCTTTCAGGGTCGTTTGAGAACGCGGTATCTTTACCGGGAATGGTTCCTTCAATCGATCTTCACTTAATCCGGGTAATACAAGCCTGATGACTTCGATAACGCTTTCCAGATCTTGAATCAATTCTTTTTTTGTTTTATCAGAAATAGTGAATTCAGCATCACGTTCTCTTTTATAATTGGTCTCACCAAGAGTGGCCCCGATATAAAAATTCAGGTTTCCGGCTATATGTTGTGCCAGCACTCCGGCTGAATTGGGTATATTTTCAGGTTTCAACCATAATTTATCTTCCGGGAATTCTTTCAGATTTTCCACGAACTTCTGTAAATCATCTTCATAAAGAGTAGACAACTCATTCATTAAAAATTCAACCATGTCTTTTGGCGATTTTGGGGTTCTTAAAATTTACTTGTCTGTTGTAACATTTATATAAAAAGAAAGCAGAACATAATAAACAGGAAAAATAAGCGCGCTGTATATCAGCCAAACGGGACTGTTATTGTACAGGTAAACGAGTAGAATTAATTGTATGGCATAAATACCTGAAAGAGCCAGAGTCAGATTTTGAAAAGTCGACGTGCGTGACGGGTAAACCCATTTTAAAGGTATAAAAACAAATATGGCACAAATGAGCAACACACTATCTGAAAAAAATGGTGATGCATTGAGCGTAAAAAGATGGAATATGACCAGGTTCCAGTAAGAAGGAAAGCCCAGAAAGTAGTGATCGGTCGTTTTGGCATTTAGATTACTAAATCCAAACAGACTGGCGACAACACAAATCAATGAAATGACAAGTGAAATGTGCAATACATAAAATGCCCATATCAATGGTACAATTGTCCATGTCAGGTAATCGACAATGTTATCAAGAAGAGCACCATCAATATTAGGAACTAATTCCCTTATCTTGAATTTACGTGCTAAAGTCCCATCTATACTGTCAATTATAACGGTTACGGACAATAACCATAACGCTGTTTGATATTCGCCGTTAACCGTAACGATAAGTGCCCAAACGCCAAAAACAGCTCCCAATGCTGTAAGCAAATGTATGGCATATGCCAAAATTTTTTGTCCGGTGAATGCGGTATAATTATTTGACACCGTAATACTATTAAAGTATTAATAATTACATCTATCTGAATGGTAATGATTTAGAGTGGAAAAGCATAATTAAAAAGAGGAAATAGATTGTGGATGACACAAATTTTATAAACGATGAAATATTGAATTTTGTATCACTGTTGTCCGGTAAAATTTCAAAATCTTAAAAAACCGGCCTGTTATACGTGGATCAGTCAAGTTTTGTGAGAATCAGAAAAGAAGCCCCAACGGTTTTTTTTTAGTTAACCGGAATCAAGATTATCTCATTACGAGACGCTGTCTCGTAACGCACAGGCGGACACTCTGTGTCCACTCACAGGCTAGCACCCATCTTCCATTACTTAAAAAAATGACAGGACGTAGAGCATCCCGGCATACATTACGCCCCGGAGATACCTAACGAAATACTAAAGCTTTCGGGATCATTGTTGAAAAGTAACATAACGCTTGAGTGAATTAACATGTTTTAAAATCATTGAACAATTTAATTACGTTTTCCCCGGGCAACAGTGATTTTAAATGTTGAATGTTGAATTAAAAAAACTGATATAAGTACCCCTCGCCGCCAACTGGCAACCAACTACCAACAGATCATTTTTGGTAAAAAAAAAGGGGCCATCCCATTTGAGACAGCCCCTTTACGTATGATATGATGTTATGTGTAATACAATTCGAAAAACGATATAAAAGTATTATTTTAAAAAGTACAGTGTATATCAGCCCTGGCTTATTACTTTTGAGTGGTCACCTAACCTTACAAAAGCATTTAAGTTGGGGTTTTTTATATCAATTACGATCGAATCGTTCATAGGTTTTACTGATATTTAGGTTTTGAGTTATTACCCTTCCTATTATCATTCATTATTTAACTTAAATACGATAGGTATGGCATATTTAACCTGAACCGGTTTTCCATCTTTATATCCGGGATTAAATCTTGCTTGTTTAACGGCATTTAAAGCTACCTGATCACATCCGCCGCCAATGCCTCTTACAACTTTGGGATCGACAACATTACCTTTTTTATCGACCACAAATTGTACATAAACACGTCCTTCTATTCCAGCTTTCCTGGCAAGTTCGGGATATTGTACCCGGCTCTGGATACTGGCTAAACCGCCGATAAGCTCAGGCATCTTATCGGTTACGACATAAACCTTATGACCATTTTCCATTTTATAGTTTGGCCCATGTAAATTATTTGCCATAGCCAGGTTATGAAATGTCTCAAGGTCCTTTGTCCAGCCCATACGTAATGATTTATTCGTAGATATTCTTGCATCATTCTTAACCCAAACAGTTGCATTTTTTGAGGTTAGGATGTTGGACTGTGAACGTATGGTGACATTCATTCCATTTATTTTAAACGTTAACGTTTTGCCGGATATGTTGCCAACAGGTTTGGCACCATCGAATGATTGACCCGAGATCAAAAAAGAACCATATTTTGGCGTTTCTATATAAGTAATGCCGAGTGCCTGCCCCTGAAATTTGGGTCCACCAACGGATTCCATCAATTGATCACCATTTACGTATATGCTTGGGGAATTGAATGTCATGTTTTGCCCAACCAGGTCTTTGCCCGAAGTATCCTGATTCTGTAATCCCGAACAGGCCATTAGCATTGTTATCCCCAACATTACTGCCAGGAACAGACCGGCCTGAAGGATAGACGACCTTCGTTTAGGTTTGTATTCTGTCATAGCTTGAATCCTCTTTTTTATGTTTGATGATGAATTTGCCATGCTCATACCGGTCATATGATGCGTGATCGGCAGATGCATGAGTTCGTAAAGCAAATAAGCATATTTTTTGGGTGAAATTTGTTCATCAGCCATGACTTCGGTATCACACGATAGCTCATTGTATTCATCAATTTCTTTGGAAAGTGTATGAATAAGAGGATGAAATAAAAACAAACTGCCAACCATCTTAACAAACCAGTGTAACAGATAATCATGTCTTCTTATATGCGTTAATTCATGCAACAACGTCAGGTTCATTTTTTCCGGTTCCTGAATCAAAAATTGTGGTAATATTATTACGGGATTATGCCAGCCAAACGTAAAAGGTATCAGGGGATAATCGACTAATGTTACTTTCACCTTATTATCAATCGAAGCCGCTAAATTTCTAATGGGAATATCCAGGTTCGGGAGTTTATACAACGATTGTAATGTTAGTGTTTTCTTGAACCTGTGTAGTTTTATATAATTATAAAAAAGCCTCGTTAATCCAGTCAGTGCTATGATAAGTAAACTCAGAAATAATATGCCCAGCCATAAGTCCTTATCAGCCAGGTTTAGTGATCCGTATGATGACACCGCCGAACCAACCGTTACCGGACTTAACAAGACAATTATTTGTTGTGGTATCACATTATTTACACTTACCTGCGTTAGATAATGATTAAATAGACTCCAGGAGATAAGGCCAACCGGCAGGCCGGCCATTAAAGCCAATCGAATATGATAATGATAGGCCGGATGCAACTGCTCCAGCTTACGAAGCAAAACGACGACTAATAAAGACAGTGCCGTCCAAATGGTTAACGGCAGCCAGAAAAAATGCAGACTCGATGCTCCTAACAGACTCAATTCATTAATTACCCGTCCCATGTATATTACTCCATATTATCGATTAATTCCTTTAGTTCATCGCGTTCAGCGTCTGTAAGTTTCTCATATTTAACCAATGTTTGAATCAGTTCGGCATGAGATCCTTTAAAAACCTTATTCAATAAACCATGAAGCAGGCTGTGTTTAACTTCCTGTTCGTCTTTCGCCGGTGAGTAAACATAGGTTACCCCCTGTTTTTCATAGGCCAGATACCCTTTATCCGCCAGGTTTTTCATGATCGTCATCACAGTAGTATATGCTACCTTCCGTTTTTTCATGATCTGTTCCTGTATATCCGCAACCGTCGCTTTTTTTAGTTTCCATACATGATGGAGAATTTCCATTTCTGTTTCTCCGAGTGGAGTAAGTGATTTTTTCATGGCAAGATCCCTTAATTACTATTTTATTAATACTAATATAATAGTATTAAGCTATATGTCAATAAAAAATTTTAAATAAAGGAAGATTTATTTACATCAATTGTTTGATCAGATCGATGGCGTCATCGGGAATAGTGACCGTATGAACTAATTTCGAACCTAAAAATTGAAAATAATTCTTAGCCTGGGTCGGTTGATTTAGCATGATAACATGCTTTTCAGCTTTAATAGCTAATGATACCTCGGATGAAGTACCCGCACTCATCCCGCATACGACGATCAACTTACTGCTCAAAATATTAATATTATTCCTGGCACTACCCATATCGGTAAAAATAGGGATATCGATATATGGCGACATATCTTTTTTATCAGCAGTTGGTAAAATACCTATTGTTATGCCCCCTTCTTCTTTTGCTCCAAGTGTTGCAGCATGCATCACACCAACCTTTCGTCCTCCGGTTAAAAGCGCCCATCCATTACTCCCAATAGCTTTACCTAATTCATATGCAATAGAAATATCAAGCTTGGTTGCACTTTCACCCGGACCCATGACACCTATTATCGTACGCGGCATAATTAACTAATTTTTGTTGATAAGATCTTATAATTTGCTTGCATACAGTAAACTACACAGTATGGGGAACGTAAAACAACTCTATAGTATTACATTCTTATAATGACTTTAAAAAGTTTCTATTTAGAAAGCTATTCAGTATGTGAAATCCTTAAGTTTTGAAAAACATTAACAGCTATAGAGTATTCAATAAGAGTGGCAAGGGACCCGATGAGCGGGGTGAATTTGTACTATACTGGATGCAGATCAACCGCCGTTTTCATTACAATTACGCGCTTGAATACGCCATCGCTTATGCTAATAAACTGGACAAATCTCTGTTGGTATTAGAAACACTAACATGCGATTATCCCTGGGCGAGTGATAGACTTCACCAGTTTTTAATGGAAGGCATGCTTGAAAACAGGCGGTTCACTCAAAGGAATGAGATCAATCATTATATTCACCTGGAAAAGAAGCACGGTGAAATACTAAAGTTGGTGGAAACTATCGGACAAAAAGCTGCAATCATTATTAGTGATGAATACCCTGTTTTCATCATGCGTGAACGCAATGAATATTTATCCGATAAATTTGGTGTGCCATATGTGACTGTTGATTCAAATGGTATTATCCCTTTGAAGATGACCGACAAGGCTCCTTATTCAGCGTATTTATTCCGGAAAATAGTGCAGAAGCATTTTCTGGATTCATACACTATGCCGCCTGAAGAAAATCCTGTCAATGATCTTGAAGTGCGTAAGCCAATTCGTCTGGAAGATAAAATCCAGGAACGATGGCCAGATAACGGTAAAAATTTAAATGATATAAATGGATTTATAAACGGACAGCTAATCGATCATTCGGTGACGCCATTATCAGTAAAGGGCACAAGAAAAGCTGCCCTGGATCGTCTGAATTCTTTTATTAGTAATGATCTCAAATATTATGAAGAGCGTCGAAATGATCCCGATTACGATAGTACGAGCCGGTTGAGTCCATGGCTGCATTTCGGGAAAATATCAGAATACGAAATCGTTAAAGCTGTTTTGAAACATCAACCTGAAAATTGGGATATTTCAATCATAACAAGTCAAAATGGAAAACGTGAGGGCTTTTTCAAGGGATACCCTTATATAGAAAAATTCCTTGATGAACTCATAACCTGGCGTGAAGTGGGATTTCATTTTGCCCATCATACTTCTGATTACAACAAATATGAATCATTGCCCGGTTGGGTCCTGGAATCATTGGCGGAACATGCAGATGATCCAAGGGAATATATTTATTCACTGGATGAATTTGAGCATTCATTAACACATGATGAAATTTGGAATGCGGCTCAAAGGCAATTGGTGAGAGAAGGCTATATCCATAATTATCTTCGTATGCTTTGGGGTAAAAAGATACTCGAATGGACACCGGATCCCCGTAAGGCCTTGACATATATGATAGAGCTCAATAACAAGTATGCCATTGACGGCCGCGATCCAAACAGTTATTCAGGTATATTCTGGATTTTAGGCCGGTTTGATCGTCCCTGGTTTGAACGCTCCGTATTCGGGAAAATAAGGTACATGAGCTCCGAGAGTACACGCAAAAAAGTAAAACTGAAAAAGTATCTGGAGAAATATGGCAAGTAATCCAAATACGCATTAAATAATATGATATTCTTAAAAAAAGATCTAAGACCTGATGAATTTCAAGGTTCCATCAGGTCTTTATAATAAATTATGAATATCCATTTTTTACTGAATAAAATACCCGCGATTCTGCTCTTCTATTCTTTCTACAACCTTTTTCCGGAGTATTCATCCAACAAGGCACAGGCGCTTTACCTAAACCACGAGCTATAATCCGGTTTGCAGGAATTCCATTACTTTCATAAAAATTCATTACCGTTCTCGCCCTTCGTTCACTTAGACGAATATTATATTGATCACTGCCGATATGATCGGTATAGGCATCTATTTTTACGTGTATTTGCGGATCTTTACGTAGAATTTCTACATTTCCGGCCAACAATTGAGCAGCATGATCATTCAGATTGGATTTGTCAAATGCAAAATGTACCGTTTTCAAAGTAATTTTTTTCCTTACGACCTTCTTATTCGTTTTTGTTGTATCATTCTTAAAAGGATTAACTGGAGGAGGAGGAGGAACGGTCTTTTTGGGTTGCGTTACTGGTTGAGATATGTTCTTTGTAGCTACTTGTTTACTTGAGCTGCAAGCCATTACTGTACTCAAACCAGCCAATAACATACTAACTTGAAGGAAATAATTTATTTGTCTTTTCATTTCCGGTTAAAGGCTTTTATGTATGTTTCAGTTTATACACCTTGGTGGGATTTTTTAAACTAAACACGACGCCAAAGTAATTTTATAACGGGATTAATTAATCAATAGTCTCTCTTTAACAGAATTATGCGGGAAGATAAACTTATCGCCAACAATAAGTAACAGTATTTATTTTACTTACTGTAGTATATTATTTTATTTTCAATAGTTTTTTTTAGAAAATGATATAACCGTAATTATTTTAGGAAGCTATAAGGATCATCCTTAAATGGTCATTTAATTACTTTTTTCTGAATTGCACTTCTTTCCATGCCTTAAATAAATGAGCTACTTTCATCCGTTGATATTTTCCTGTGGATGTAACAGGTATCTTATCGCCAAAAACCACAACTTTCGGACATTTGGAAAATGGTAAATGTTTCCGGCAATATCCCAGGATCTGATCCTCATTTTTATCATGACCGTCTCTCAGTTGTACGTAGGCTCCAACTTCTTCGCCGTACCAATCATTTTCAAAACCAACGGCTATCCCGGCCTTCACTCCGGGTGCTTTGTTGATAACCTCATCAATTTCGAGCGGAGCCAGATTCACCCCACCACGGATAATGATCTCTTTAATACGTCCGGTGATAAAAAAATAGGGCCGCTTCTGTGAATCATTCAGATAAAACCCCTCATCTCCGCTTCGAAACCAACCGTATGTAAATGCCTTTTCATTGGCTTCCTGATTACCGTAATACTCTTTCATAACATTCACACCCCGTACTACAATCTCCCCTCTTTCATTTTCCGTAAGCGGGTTCCCTTTATCGTCATGTATCTGCATCTCATTGGCTGGTATAGGAACACCAATACTGGGATATCCAAAATCCCGCATCCATTTATTGTGTTCACTTTCTTCAATATCCAATGGTAAAAAACAGGAATAACAGGTAGTTTCTGACAAACCATAACCATGAATGATTGGTATATTGAACTTCTCCTCAAATTTTTTCGCCACATTAATAGTCAGTGGACCCGCACCGCAAATAATATGTTTCAGGGATTTTATATCAGGTGCTTTTTGGTCCCGATATTCATTGTTTAAAAATTGCAGAAGAGTCGGAACAACGCTGACCACATGAACGTTTTCCTCATTTAGAATCGGAAAGAATCTTTTCACTCTGAATTTTTGATTCAGCACCGTCGATCCTCCCTGGTAAAAAGGCGTGACCATCGTCACGACAGTTCCGTTAACATGATGAATAGGCAATACACACATCATTCGTGTTTCTGCCGATATTTGATGCCATTCCGAAATACTACGAGCGTCTTCCAACAAATTACGCTGCGTGAGCAAAACAGCTTTGGGTTTCCCTGTCGTTCCCGATGTATACACGATAAGTGCATCTGTTTCACCGTCTATATCAGCCTCTGTTGGCGTAGCTTCCTTCCCCTCTGTAAATGGCTCAAGGCTGTCACCACAATCCGTAAGCTCTATATGCGCTAACTTACTATTAGCATTGACAATTTTCTGAATACGATCAAAATACTGTCCCCTTACAAAAGCCAGTTTAACCTCCCCGTTTTCGAGGATATAATCAATGCGTTCATCATCTTCACCCAGGTTAACAGGCACCACAACAACACCTATCAACCAAGCGGCAAAATACATAACTACTGTCTGCCAATGATTATGTGAAACAGTTGCAATACGATTACCGGGTTGGAGCCCCCTCTCTTGTAGATAACGTGCAAGTGCAAACGCCTTTTCAGAAAATTCTTTATAGCTCAATTCTACTTTATGGTCTTTACTATCGATATACGTAAGATATATACGGTTATCAGTCATTCGCTCATTAACCAACTCACAGAAATTCGACCATTTAAGTGGCTCTAATTGTTGATGATGCAATTGCCGCGCCTGATCAATTTTACGTTGTAATTCTTTAGTATAAACCATGAGTCTCCAACCCGGTTTTTTAGAAAAAAATCTTAGCTCACTGTTTATTAATTAACAGGCCATCCCACTGTTACCTGTTTAATAAGTAAGTAAATAATAAAAAGCCGGTGAATATTTTGATTCACCGACTATAAACAATCATTATTCCAGCCATGAATACGGATATTTGGCATCATCCAATTTTTTGGCCTCCTCAGTCAGAATCAAAGGATGAAATGTATCGACCATCACGGCATATTCCTCCGTACTTTCAGCCCCGATACTTTTTTCAACCGTACCGGGATGTGGTCCATGTGGAATCCCCCCCGGATGAATGGTGAAACTTGTTTCCTCAACTCCTTTACGGCTCATAAACTCCCCTTCGACATAATACAGCACTTCATCAGAATCGACATTGGAGTGATTATACGGTGCCGGTATTGACTTTGGATGATAATCAAATTTTCTGGGTACAAAAGAACAAAGCACATAATTTGTACCGGCAAATGTCTGATGAACCGGGGGTGGCTGATGAATACGCCCTGTTATGGGCTCGAAATCTTTAATATTAAATATGAATGGATATAAATAACCATCCCAGCCCACGACATCAAAAGGGTGATGATCGAATGTATAGTGATGCATACGTCCCTGTTTTTTAATCCTTATCTCAAATTCCCCTTTTTCATCGATGAAGAGAGGTGTTTCCGGCCGGCGGATGTCGCGTTCACAATACGGACTATTTTCCAGTAATTGCCCCATATGCGACAGATATCGTTTTGGAATTTCTACAGGCCCTGTAGAATCGATACATAGAATGCGGTTTTCTCCTGTTTCGAAAACCATCTTATAGGTTGTACCGCGAGGAACGATAATATAATCACCGGGTCCAAATGGCAATCGTCCGAATTGAGATTGGAAATGCCCTTTACCATAATGGATGAACAGAACTTCATCATGTTCTCCGTTGCGATAAAAATAATCCATCTTATCAGTTGGCCGTGCTACACCAATTTGAATATCATTATTATACAATAACACCTTACGGCTCTCAACCGGATCACCACCGGCTTTAATATCTTTCGTTAATAAATGATGATGCCGTAATAACCCTTCTTTCCAGGGTTTAATTTCAATTTCTTTACCGGGCTGAACATTCGTCACCCTGGTCGGCGGTGTTTTATGATATAATAAAGAAGAACTGCCAGAAAACCCTTCTGTTCCAAATAATTCTTCCGTATATAATTGACCTTCCGGATTACGAAACTGCGTATGACGTTTATGCGGTATATCTCCTAATTGATGGTAAATCATAATAATTCCATATTAAGTTGGCTGTAATAATGTCCATCATGATCCGGTTATAATGAACTTCCTGTCCTGTCAATTGGCAGGACAGGAAGCTTTAACTGTTCACTCTTGACCTTGACTTATAAATTGCCGCGTAACTCCTGTTCACGCTCAATGGCCTCAAATAATGCTTTAAAATTACCCTTTCCGAAACCGCGGGCACCCTTACGTTGAATAATTTCTATAAATAAAGTCGGCCGATCAGATAGCGGTTTGGAGAAAATCTGAAGGAGATAACCTTCATCATCCCTGTCAACCAGAATACCGAGTCTGCGAAGATCATCAATATTTTCATCGATCTTACCGACCCGGTCTGTCAATACATCATAATAGGCATCGGGAGCATGCAGGAACATCAATCCATTATCCTGCAATTTGGATACAGCATCAATTATATCCGGAACCAACAATGCAATGTGCTGTACGCCGGGCCCTTCATAAAAATCCAGGAATTCTTCTATCTGAGATTTCTTTTTCCCCTTTGCAGGCTCGTTAATGGGAAATTTGATTCGTCCGCGTCCACCGGCCATCACTTTCGACATTAATGCAGAGTACTTGGTTGAAATGTCTTTATCATCAAAATGGATATATTGACTAAATCCCAACACATCACGATAAAAAGCTACCCATTCATTCATCTTTCCTTCGGCGACATTCCCAACACAATGATCCACATATTGAAGGCCGACGGGTTTAATATCCAGATTCGTTTCCATCTCCCTGAAGTTCGGGAAAAATAGCCCATTGTATTTACTTCTGTCAATAAATGAGTGAATAGTATCGCCATATGCGGCAATACTTGCTTTCACCACAACACCATTTTCATCTTTATACTCTGTTGGTTCCTGAACACTTATCGCACCGCGTTTGATGGATTCTTTGTAAGCGCGTTCCACATTCTGAACCAACATAGCGATATCTTTTACACCGTCACCATGCCTTTTACAATGATCCGCAATAGGCGAATTGCTGTTTAAGGGAGTTGTGAGGACAAATCGTATATTACCCTGTGTTAACAGGTACGATGCACGATCACGCACACCCGTTTCAAGCCCCTGATATGCCTGCAACTGAAATCCGAATATTTTCTGATAATAATAAGCTGCCTGTTTGGCATTATTGACATAAAATTCAATGTGATCGATGTCAATCAGTCCAAGGTGATCATTAAATTCTTTTTCTTCCGGCCGTTCTAAAAGGCCTTTCTCTTGTTCTTTATTTTTCATTGCCGTGCTCATTGCTCAACCTCTGTTTCTTTTTTTAATAAAAAAAGCGCTTTTCTATCATTGCCTGGTAGTTTTTAATATAGGAGTAATGCAATCATATCTCAAAATAAATTAGTCGAATTCTATGCTTTAAAAACTGTTGATATAAAAAAAGAGCCACAATGATCCGGATTTCCCGAAATCAATTCTGATCAATAATTTCCAACTGCACAGATTCATGATCTAAAAAAGCAAGATTTACGTGATCTTCTCGTTTTTATAACAGACAGGAAGATATGATATTATCTAATCGACACATCTTATCGACCTATTAAAGAAGAATAACAGATGAATTTTTTTTGTGTAACTTGTATGTTATAATGATTGGATGAACCAGTATTAAGTAAATGGAAGCGCTTTTATGGATGATGAACTAAGAAATAAGGAATTTCAAAATAGAATCGAAGCCGGCGAGAAAATTGAACCAAAAGAGTGGATGCCCGAACGCTATAGAAAACAGTTAATCCGCATGATGTCCCAACATGCCCATTCCGAAATTGTGGGAATGCTGCCTGAGGGTAACTGGATTACACGAGCTCCTTCGTTAAAAAGAAAAATGGTTCTGTTGGCAAAAGTACAGGACGAAGCCGGACACGGCCTCTATATCTACAGCTCAACCGAGACCCTTGGTATCAGCCGGAAAGAAATGATCGATCAATTATTAAGCGGCAAAGCCAAATATTCGAGTATATTCAATTATCCGACACTTACATGGGCTGACATTGGAGTTATCGGATGGCTGGTAGACGGTGCAGCAATTATTAATCAAACGATGCTGGCACGAAGTTCCTACGGCCCCTATTCCAGGGCCATGATCCGTATTTGTAAAGAAGAAAGCTTCCATAAGAAACAGGGATACGAGATGCTGGCCGTAATGATGAACGGGACGGAAGAGCAGCAAAAAATGGTACAGGATGCTGTAAACCGCTGGTGGTGGCCTACTTTGATGATGTTTGGTCCACACGACAGTGATTCCCCAAATAGCGATGAGCTTCTCAACTGGCAGGTTAAATTAAAAACGAATGATGAACTCCGCCAAAGTTTTGTTGACCGCGTTGTTGTAGAAGCGCAGGCTATTAATGTGACCTTACCGGATCCGGAATTGAAGTATAATAAGGAAACCAAACATTGGGAATTCGGAGAAATTGACTGGGATGAATTCTGGAATGTCATTAAAGGAAACGGCCCGTGTAACCGTGAACGAATGAAAGCACGTAAATCGGCACATGACAATGGACTTTGGGTTCGTAAAGCAGCTGCAGAATATGCCCGCAAGCACAAAGCAAAGAAAGCATCCTGAATAATAACCCGTTAACCAACAGATCAATCTTAAATTAATGAGTCAAAACCATCAATCTGACGATACACAATGGCCCTTGTGGGAAGTCTTCACACAAAAGAAAAGCGGAGCTCCACATGAACATGCCGGTAATGTACATGCACCGGATGCGGAAATGGCGCTTCAAAATGCCAGAGACGTTTACAGCAGGCGTAACGAGGCAATAAGTATATGGGTCGTTCCATCCGAATCTATAACCGCTTCAACACCTGAAGACGTCGGGGCGTTTTTTGATCCGGCCAACGACAAAGTTTATCGACATCCTCAATTTTACAGTACACCGAGAGCCGTAAAGAAGAAATCATGAGTACACCTACTACGCAAAATGTGACTACTAAAGAAGCTTTTTTTACGTACCTGCTGAGACTGGCCGACGACCGGCTTGTTTTAGGCCACCGGCTTTCGGAATGGTGCGGACACGGACCTGTACTGGAGGAAGATATTGCCATGGCTAATATTGCCCTGGATTATATCGGGCATGCGGCGTCTTTGTTAAAATATGCCGGAGAAATCGAAGATAATGGCCGGGATGAAGACAAGATAGCCTATTTTAGAACGGAGCGGGAATACCTGAATATTAAAATGGTGGAACTGCCCATAGGTGATTTTGCATTTACTGTCGCCCGGCAATTGCTTTTCAGTACGTTCAGTCTTCTATTCTATCAAAAGTTATTAGGTAGTAATGATGAGCAGCTTAAAGGATTAGCATCCAAAGCGCTAAAGGAAGCACGCTACCATTTTCGACACAGCCGTGAATGGACACTCCGGTTGGGTGATGGTACCGAAGAAAGCCACGAACGGATGCAAAATGCATTTGATGAAATCTGGATGTATACAGAAGAACTTTTTTATATGGATGATGTTGACAACAGGCTTATAAAGGAAGGAATTGCCGTTGACCTGGAATCCATCAAACCGGACTGGAAGAATAAAATACAGGAAACCCTTGCTGAAGCCACATTGAGCGTTCCCACAGATGATCAATACATGCAAACAGGAGGCCGTCAGGGAATACATACCGAACATCTTGGTTATCTTTTGGGTGAGATGCAGACTCTGCCAAGGACCTTTCCTGATGCCGAATGGTGATTGCCAGTTGCCAGTTGAAATAAGTTACGTACTGAGTTAGTTATTATAATAGAGAGATGTTTTTTAAAACTATATAACATGGTAGACAATGCCTGAAACGGTTAAAAAATATTCCGATGATGAAATCAGGACGATTCTGGAAGAAGTGACTGATCCGGAAATCCCGGTGCTTAATGTGGTGGAAATGGGTATTGTACGTGGTATTAAATATGATGATAAGGATAGGCTTATTATTAAAATTACCCCCACTTATTCGGGTTGCCCGGCCATGAAAGTAATTGAAAATGAGATTAGAAAGACACTTGACAAACATGGAATATCAGATGCCATTGTCAAAACTGATTTTTCTGAAGCATGGACGACCAATTGGCTGACGGACGAGGCAAAGCGTAAATTGAAAGAATACGGCATCGCCCCACCTGAGAAAATATCCGATGAAGAACTACTATTCGAAGCGCAAAAAACAAGGATTGTCCCCTGTCCCTATTGCGATTCCCTGAACACAGAATTACAAGCCGAATTCGGTTCCACAGCCTGTAAAGCACTCTATTTTTGCAAAGAATGTAATCAGCCCTTCGAGCATTTTAAATGCCACTGATGTAGTGTTACGGGTTACTTTATATATTTAGTTTTAAGAGGTTTTTTGTGATATATACAGGCAACATTCCATTCTCCATTCTCCATTCTCCATTCTCCATTCTCCATTCTCCATTCTCCATTCTCCGTTCTCCGTTCTCCGTTCTCCGTTCTCCGTTCTCCTTTCTTATATAATTGTATTTATTTAATTCATGATGATTATAGCAAAGCCATATATTTAATAAAGGATGTATACAAATGATGTAATCTATGACAATCACTTCAAGAGAGTATAACGATGACTGAGAAAGCAAATCCTGTAAATTGGTTTGAAATACCTGTTAATGATCTCGATCGTGCCAGGGCATTCTATGAATATGTATTTGAAATGAAACTCGATCTGAATGAGATGGACGAAAGCAAAATGGCTTGGTTTCCCATGATGGAAGCTACCGGTACAACGGGAACACTTATCAAAGTTAAGGACTTTAATCCTTCTCATGATGGCACGTTGATCTATTTTTCAGTGGATGATATCGATGAGACTTTAAAAAGAATAACGAATAAGGGAGGTAAAATTCTTACCCCCAGAACAAGTATCGGGGAATATGGGTTTACAGCCATCTTTGAAGATTCAGAAGGGAACAAAATAGCTTTGCATTCTAATGAATAATTATCTTCCCCCTTCCTTTCAAATTGTGAGTTTAAAGTTGAATAGGTAATTTGTATTAAGAGATTGTCTATA
>DATFMH010000120.1:0-3146 GCA_035267045.1 Balneolales bacterium | reverse complement strand
CATCTGATTGCTACAAATCCAATTTTAATCGGCATACAGGTAGCAGCCGTACTTCTTATGATATGGGCACGTGTTACTTTCGGAATTCGCAGTTTCCATGCCACGGCCTCAACATCCGAAGGGAAGCTGGTAACCAACGGCGCTTATCATTACTGGCGACACCCCATTTATACCTCTATTATCTATTTTGTTTGGGCCGGACAAATCCAGCAGACTTCGCTCCTTTCCATAGCCTTGGCACTCTTACTGACAGCCGCCCTTGTAACACGAATGCTCATAGAGGAACACTATTTAAAACAGACCTACCTGGAGTATACGGATTATATGAAACGGGCAAAGCGGATTATACCATTTGTATTTTAACGTGAGGTTTGGATAAGAATCGCAGCGTTGTGATAATTACATAGAGAATACGGCCTGTGAAAATATAACATATCTTGACTACGGACGAGTAACCATCGACGACACAGAGCTGTTTTTGATGCATAAAGCATGATTCCGATACCGAACTCACGTTGATTATACGGTTTTTCAGAATAAATAATGTTTAATTAATCTTTGACCAAGTATAATCGTATTGGAAAAAGGGACGGCTCCTGTGGTAAAGGCATTCACCAACTCACCCTGATAAGAATACACTCTCAACCTTAATTGCCAGGTATCGCGTAGCCAATTTGACAACCCTTCTTCCTCATAAAGATTAGCTTGAATTCTGAGAAGGAATGGACGGAATATAAAATCAAAAGAAGTGAAAACAGATATAAATAAGATAATTAAAGTAATACCCCAAATAGCGTCTGTTTCTATATTATTGAGAATGAAAAAGAAAATTCCGAATGTAAAAAAAAGAAGATCCATTCAATTCCAATAATTTTTAAACTCCTAATTATGGGTGGATCATATCTTAATCCCAGTATATGTAATAAAATAGGAATGAGAAACTTTACTATTGTTATTCCGGCAGATGCTATTAGAGCAAGGATTAAAAACATATAATTTTATTTAATATATAATTCCCGTGGTTTTGTTTAGATAGAGTGCCGGACAACGTTAATGGCCAATATAATCACGGTTTGAACCCACAGCACTACTCATCCGGATTCCCCGCCAGGCGAGGAATGACTATGTTAAGAACTTGAAGTAAAGGTATTCTGCACTAATACCGTTATCGAATATCATGCCTCCGAAAAAAGCGTCGGAGTACTTCCGGCCCCGATCGGTCATCCGGAAAGGTTTTGAATATACTAACAACCGCAGCTGTCTTGCAGATGTGTTTATAAGGGTATATAGTTATTATCGTTTAAGGTTCGATGCGATAAAATTATTATCTAAACCTCATGTTATATTAATAATAAAATAATGCACATTTATTAACAAACTTATTTTACATAAGTCTTAATTTGCATAATCCATTTTTTAGATGTTCGTACATTTCTTCTAAAAAATCTGAAACACATCATCCTCACTTCCGTAAGTGAAGTAAAATTATAATTACAGATTTATATATATTCTGATACAGGATGTGTTGATCAATCTTTAACGAATGTTACGGCTATGTTTATCGGACACTTTGGTGTGGGTTTAGGTGCTAAAAAAGCCACACCAAAAATTTCACTTGGTACATTATTTTTGGCGGCGCAATTTTTGGATCTGCTCTGGCCAACTTTTTTATTACTCGGTTGGGAACATGTGGAAATACAACCGGGTATTACGAAAATGGCTCCACTAAACTTTACGGATTACCCATTATCGCACAGCCTCGTTATGGCTTGTCTGTGGGGCGCTCTGATTGGTATGATCTATTTCTTGATCAAACGCCAATCAAAGGGAGCCTTTATCCTGGGATTGTGTGTTGTGAGCCACTGGATACTCGATTTGCTGGTCCACCGGCCGGATCTCCCGCTTTATCCGGGTAAATCTCCCCTGGTTGGTTTTGGCCTGTGGAATCATATGATTATTGAGATATTCGTGGAAGGCGGCATTTTTCTGATCGGATTGTGGTTATATATCCGGTCCACAGAACCAAAAAATAAAATTGGATCGTATGGGTTCTGGACAATGATAACTCTTCTTGTATTGATTCATGTCAGCAACATGTTCGGTTCTCCACCCCCTAATGTCACTGCTATAGCCTGGGCCGGACAATTGCAATGGATATTTGTCTTGTGGGCTTATTGGGTAGATCGTAACCGGTTTGTCAGGCTTTCAACCCCTCAACCGGCAGTAGATCCGGCTTAGCTGAAAATTAAAACATAATAATATTTTTTAATATGTCGAAGCTAAGTTGGTTTAACCTGTCTCTACGTGGAATCATGGAGGCAGGTATTGTACTCGGACTGGGTTTTTGGGGATATCAGACTGGGGAAAGTACAATCACGAGATTAATATTCAGTGTTCTGATACCTGTAATGGGATTTGGGTTTTGGGGATTGATCGATTTTCATCAATTTGGTCGATATGCCGAAGCTCTCCGTCTTGTACAGGAACTAATTATAAGCGGTTTAGCCGCCGCAGCTTTATACACATCCGGAGCACACTTTTCCGGTTTGATATTAGGTGGCATCTCAATCATTCATCATGCTTTGGTATATCCCATAGGTGAACGATTATTGAAAGCGCGCAAACAGTAAATAATTCTTACTAAAAATCAATAATATCCGATCAATTCATATCCTATGACCATTTTGCGCCCATGGATACATATAGCTATTGCCGTTTTTGTTTACATCTTTTTTGCAATTGCCGCTTCCAAATTTGTTCAAAAATAAGGTGGAAACCTGAAAGAAATAAAGGTACGTTCACCACGGATGATTCTCATAGTAGGTGCCATTACTAACTGCTGTGTGCTTATAATTACGCTCCTCTTATTATTTTTCTGGACGGCTGATTGAATTCTGACCTTGAAATTACTTTCACCGGTAATGATGTAATTTTCACATTTTTAGGTGCTTTAATAATTTTTGGTCTGGCTTTTGCTTTTGTTTTGATTACCGGTTTTAATGAACGTTTTATTTCTCTCTTTCATAAATTATATAAGAATCGTTCTGATTTGGTGGATTTATCAGGAGTGTTATTGACACTCTTTTTCGTGGCCCTGCAGGAAGAAGTACTTTATCGCGGATATATTACACTAAATCTGCTTTCAT
>DATFMH010000119.1:0-20548 GCA_035267045.1 Balneolales bacterium | reverse complement strand
ACCCAGGTGGGCGGACCCAAATTCGTAAAATCGGTGAAAGGCCCCTGTCCGTGGAGGAGCATTATGCCGACCGGCGGGGTGGCCCCGAGCGAGGAGAACCTCAAAGCCTGGTTCGAGGCCGGGGTGGCCTGTGTAGGCATGGGATCGAAACTGCTGACCAAAGAGATATTAAGAAATAAAGATTTCAATGCTTTAGCAAAAAATGTCGAAGAAGCGCTTTCCACAATACGTAAGATCCGAAATGAACAGGACTGAATACCAATTTTTATAATTTAGTGAGGAACAAATGATAAATAATGATAATAGCCTGGGTAGTACCGTTGAAGAGGTTGATTTATCTAAAAAGAATAAGATAGGATCGTTTCGATGGACGATCTGTGCATTACTTTTTTTAGCAACAACGATTAACTACGTTGACCGGCAGGTAATTGGGATTTTAGCACCTGTATTACAAAAAGATATTGGTTTTGATCAGCTGCAATACGGTTATATCATCACGGCATTTGAAGGCGCTTATGCACTTGGATTATTGTTAGTCGGACGTATTATTGACAAGATCGGCACCAAGAAAGGGTATTCATATTCTCTATTTCTGTGGAGTCTGGCGGCTATGGGACATGCCCTGGTACAGACTGCCTTTGGTTTTGGTGTGGCCCGTTTCCTGCTGGGTCTGGGAGAATCCGGTAACTTTCCGGCGGCGATAAAAGCAACAGCCGAATGGTTTCCTAAGAAAGAACGGGCATTGGCTACCGGCTTTTTTAATTCCGGAGCCAATGTCGGTGCCATAGTTGCGCCGTTACTG
The DNA here is from genome assembly GCA_035267045.1 of Balneolales bacterium. Taxonomy (GTDB): domain Bacteria; phylum Bacteroidota; class Rhodothermia; order Balneolales; family DATFMH01; genus DATFMH01. The sequence goes on along the minus strand of DATFMH010000119.1, from coordinate 19,746 downwards.
GTCCCGTGGTTAACACTCAAATATGGCTGGCCAGCAGCTTTTATTTTTACGGGCGCTATTGGTTTTGTTGTACTGGTTATCTGGATCTGGATGTATAAACTGCCCGAATATCATGATAAAGTTACCAAAGAGGAGTTGGCCTATATAAAAAGTGATCCTGTTGAAAAGGAACAAATCAAAGTACCCTGGCTCAAATTATTGAAATATCGTCAGACCTGGGCTTTCGTGATCGGTAAGTTTTTAACCGATCCGATCTGGTGGTTTTACCTGTACTGGCTGCCCAAATTCTTTAATGAACACTATGGCCTGGATCTGGCTCATATCGGTTTACCACTGGTGGTAGTCTATACGATGACCACGGTCGGAAGCATCGGCGGGGGATGGATCTCATCGGCCTTCATCAAAAGGAATTCCACAATTAATAAAGGTAGAAAGCTTGCCATGTTGATCTGTGCGGTATGTGTTGTTCCGATTATATTTGCTTCGGTTGTGACCCATTTGTGGAGTGCTGTAGCTTTGATCGGATTAGCCGCCGCTGCTCACCAGGGATGGTCGGCCAATATATTTACCACAGCATCGGATATGTTCCCTACAGAAGCAGTAGGATCGATCGTCGGTTTAGGCGGTATGGCCGGAGCCATTGGAGGAATGCTTATAGCTACGGCAGCCGGTTTGATATTACAATTAACAGGTCATTACCTGTTCTTGTTTATCATATGTGGTTTTGCGTATCTGATCGCATTATTGATATTCCATTTTTTAGTACCCAAAATGGAACCGGTAAATTTATCAGAAGAAATTATATCTGCAAAATAAAATTTTCGGAGATTGGCTAATTGATAAGTATGGAGAATATTAGGTTTGAATATTACCGATTAATATTAAAGCAAATATATCTTAATCATATATGAATTTTAAAAGGGGAATGAATACGCTAAGTATATAGCCTGAGGTATTTATTAAATAATAGTGAACATCACGATTATTTGAATTCCTTAATACTTATTAATAAAGCAGAATAACAGGACAATTTGGTTTAATTATATAGAAGTATTTTTTTGTATTCGTGTTCATAATTAATTATAATGATACAGCTACTATATTAGAGTTGAAAATATCTGCCATAAGTGAAATATTAAAAGAAACTCAATATAGTTTTGAATAGATAAGGTACATATGGAATATGTACTTACCGAGGTTCTGTTTAGTCATAATAATCAACAAAAAAGAATATATTACGATATTTTTTTGATTTATAATGTTACCGGTAACTTGATTTATTAACATTTCACCGGTTCTGTAGAAAATACAACGGTACTTTATGATCAAAGAAGTGAGATAAATAAGCTAAAGTTATATGAAAGTGTATGATTATTGACATGAATCATTTCCCAGTAATAGGTTTTACAATCGGATCAATAATTAATCATCAATAAAATCGAAGTGAAATGAAAAGATGTTCCACCATTTTTAAAATGATACCGGTAACTTTACTTGTACTTATTGGATTTTCAACCGCATCAGCACAACAGCTTACGGTTTCCGGAAGAGTGATTGATGGAAATACGCAAGAAGCGCTTCCCGGGGTTAATGTCGTCGTGAAAGGCACAACGATAGGATCAGCAACGGACGCAAATGGTAAATATAATCTTACTGTGCCGAGTAAAAATGATACATTAACATTTTCCTACATAGGTTATAAAAGTAAAAATGTACCGATAAAGGGCCGTAGTGTAATCAACATTTCTTTAAATCAAAAAGTATTACAATCCCAACAATTGGTTGTAGTTGGTTATGGAAGTCAAAAGAAACAAAACCTTACAACCTCGATTTCTACGGTTACAGGTGTTAAGGCGGCGAAGGTAGGTGGTACCAATCTTCTTAATGGCCTTCAGGGACAGGTTGCCGGTGCTGATATTACACAAAGTTCAGGTCGCCCGGGTAGCAGTTTCAATATCCGTATTCGTGGTGAGACTTCATTAACAGGAAGTAACAATCCGTTATACGTTGTGGATGGTGCAATTGTGGACAATATCAATTTTCTTAATCCTCAGTCCATTAAAAATATCAGTATTCTGAAAAGTGCTGCTGCTACATCCATTTATGGATCACGTGGTTCAAATGGGGTGGTCATCATTACTACCAAATCAGGTTCAGGACAAGCAGGGCAATTATCTATAACCTACAATGCATATGTGGGAATTCGTCACCCGGCAAGAATGCCTCATTTTATGAGTGGGCCCAGATGGGTGGAATTTCGTCAGGATGCTGTTATTTCAGATGCGCTCGCAAGTGGAATACCATATGATTCTACAGCAGGAGTTAGTGACGCGACCTCGCAGTATAAAATAAAACATAGTGATTATACCAACTGGCCCGATTATTTTCTCAGAAATGGTTCTATGGATAATCATTATCTGACCATATCCGGTGTTACAAAAAACAGTGATGTTAATTATAATGTTGGTCTTGGTTATCAGGATGCTCAGGGAACTATTAAAGGACAGGCCTACAAACAATACAGTATTAAAAGTGCCGTCAGAACGCATATAACTAAAAAATGGTCAGGTGGGGCAAATTTTAATTTTTCTTTTCAAAATAATCAATTGGGTAATCATCATGCCGTAAGAACAGCCTATCGGATGAATCCCCTGCTTGCACCGTACGATTCAACCGGAAATTTAATTTTCAAGCCCGGCAAGTTTGGGACATTTGGTTATACGAGTTCTGTCAATCCCCTGATGGATATTCAAAATACCGTTAATAATGAACGAACGATGGAGGGCATTGGTAATGCATATCTGGAATTCGATCCGGTAAATTGGCTGCAATTGAAATCAACTTTCAATCCTGAATTCCGTTTCCAAAGACAAGGACAGTACTGGGGCCCTCTAACAGACGAACGGCAGGGGAAAGATGCAGCTGCATCATTAAGTAAGAATGAAAGGCTTTCGTACACATGGAATAACAAGATTACGGCCACCCGTGATTTTGGCAACAATCATCTTTCTTTTATGGGATTGTTCAGTATGGAATATCATCGTGGAGAAGGTAGTAATATTAATGTAGAGAATCTTCCTTTCAACTCGTCATTTTACAATTTAGGCTCCGCAAGTCGTTTAGATAATGTAGGCAGCTCCTATTATAAAACGACGTTGACATCCTATGTGTTCAGGATCAATTATTCTTACATGAATAAGTATTTAGTTACGTTGACTAATCGATGGGACGGGTCATCAGTTCTTGCATCGGGTCATAAGTGGGGTATGTTCCCGGCTATATCTCTTGCATGGCGGTTGAGTAAAGAGAAATTTTTGCAAAATGTTAATGCCATTTCTGAATTAAAACTCAGGGGCAGCTACGGTATTAGCGGTAACAATTCCGTTTCTCCTTATTCCACGCAGATATTAGCAAGTACTCAAACCCTGTATGATTTTGGTGGAAATGTTGCCAAGGGTTTTGCCCCAAGTGGTGTTGCCAACCAAAATTTAACCTGGGAAAAAACCCATGAATATGATTTTGGTGTGGATTTCGGCTTTTTCCATGAAAGAGTTAGTGGAAATATTGACTACTATAATAAATTATCTACAAACCTTCTATTAAACAGGCAATTGCCGCTTGAATCGGGTGGAGGTACGATATCCGACAATATCGGGTCGGTCAGAAATAAAGGTGTTGAACTTTCATTAACAACCGTAAATATTTTAACTCATGATTTCAGCTGGCAAACCACCTTTACATTTTCCAAAAACAAAAACAGTATTGTCAAACTGTATGGGAATAATAGTAATGATATTGGCAACGGATGGTTTATCGGTGAACCGATCCAGGTCGATTATTCCTATGTTTTTGACGGCATCTGGCAACAAGATCAGGTTAAAGAAGCTAAAAAATATGGACAGACACCAGGTCAGGCAAGAGTTAAGGATCTGAATGGAGATGGAAAGATAACCAGTACGGATGATCGGAAGATTATCGGAACTCCGGAACCTTCATGGACAGGTGGTTTCTCTACAGATGTCAATTATAAAGGATTAGAACTCTCTGCATCGGTATCTGCTCGACAAGGAGTGTTGGTTAATAGTCCATTCAACAGTGAATTTGAGAACCTTAATGACAGGGGCCGGCAAAAATTGAATGTAAATTTCTATATGCCGTCTAATAAGGTGACACCTACACATATCGAAAATAAATATCCCGAACCACATAATATAGGTAAGTACTGGCAAGAAGTATCTGCTTACCAAAATGCATCATACATTGAGATAAATAATATCAGGTTGGGATATACACTACCCACCAGACTGACAAAAAACTGGGGTATCAGTAGTCTCGGCTTTTACTTCAATGTTCAGAATCCATTTATTTTTACTCCTTATACAGGATTTGATCCTCAATATGCAACTCAACATGTATACAGTGGGAATAATGTGAACAGCAGTGTCAATTATCAATTAGGTATAAATCTGAAAATCTAGATTATCATAAGGTATTTAAACATGAAGATGAAAAAGAAATTCATATTACTATTAGGAATTTGCGGTTTATTTCTTATAGCAAGTTGCAAGAATTTTATAACTGAGACCAATAAGTCTAACATTAACTCAGACAGTTATTATAAGACCCAAACTGGTTATCAGAAACTTATGAACTCACTGTATGCACAACTTCGCACATTATACGGCCAGAGTGATGATGTGTGGATGTATAGTGGAGGCACGGATATATTCTGGCGAGGCCGGTCTCAACCTAAAGGACTTGCATCATACGCTAATCTGACACCTTCAAATGGCAATGTTACTCAATATTATGAGGATTCTTATCATGCTATCCAGGTAGCTAATACAGCCATTTATTATAATTCTAAAACGGCTTCTTCTTCGGATCTGAAAAGCAGATTGGGTGAAGCAAAGTTTCTAAGAGCATTGTTTTATTTCAACCTCGTCCGCTTTTACGGTGGTGTTGCTCTGACGACCAATATGATCAACAAGCCGGTTCTTGATTTCAAACGTGCATCAGCCGACTCCGTTTATACGTTCATCATTAATCAAATGAAAGATGCGTTGAACGATGTTCCTGAACAAAACGGTCCGGGCAGAGTCAACAAAAGGACGGTGCGTTTTTATTTGGCAAAAGTATACCTGACAAGAGGCTATAAAAAGTACGGTCAAGGACAAGCAGACTTTAAGCAGGCTGCCAAGTATGCCGATGCAACCATCAATGGACAGCCTTTAAATGATATCTCGTTTGAAAAAGAATGGTATCCGGGAAATGAAAATAATCCTAATGTTATCTTTTCTGTTCAGTATAGCTCATCGTCTATGATCGATCCCAAAGCGGATGGAAATGATCAGAATTATTTCTTCAGTCCATATCTTGGGGGAGAAGGCGCAACTCAGGGCTATCCCTACCGTTCCCATACGTTATATCCTGATCCGTTTTTGTTCAGTCTTTTTACAAAATATGACTCCCGTTTGGAATCATCTTTCATGATCTTTTATTATCAGCATTATTATGACTTTTATAACGATCATAACTCACTTGATAAGGTGAATGTTAAGTATTATTACGTTCCATTATGGGCTGAGAATAATGTTTCATCATGGAGACAACAAGATCCGCAGCACAGGGATAGTACTCTTATTATTCCGGAGCAAGACTGGGAACCGGATTATTCGTATCAGGGATATCAAGGGGCGCCAACGCCACCACCTGTGAAGAAGTTTGATGATCCAAACGCTTCTTTTGGCAGTAATTCAAGTACCAGAAATATCATTCTGGCACGACTTGCCGATGTCTATTTGGTGAAAGCGGAAGCTGAATTCAAGCTTGGTAATTTATCACAAGCCGCACAGGCCATAAATGTGGTAAGAAGCAGGGCAGCGAAGCCTGGTGATGTGGCTAACATGACCATTACAGCGTCTCAGGTTACTATTGATTTAATTCTGAATGAACGAGCCAGAGAATTATTAGGTGAGTATCATCGCTGGTTTGATCTTACAAGAACAGGTAAACTGATGGAAAGAGACAAAAAATATAACCGTAATATACAGCTATGGCTTAATCAGGGAGTGGATCCGTTTAAAGGAAATGATGGACAATACAAACTATTACGTCCAATTCCGCAAAAGGCAATCGACCTTAATCATACAACGGTTAAACAGAATCCAGGATATTAAGTATTAAAATAACTATGCATCGTAAATTATTACCTTTTATAATTATAACCGCATTTTTGATGACATTGGTTGCAGGATGTAAAAATAATCCGGTAAGCAACAACCAGTCATCAGCTCCAAATCCCTATGGGTTTGTTGGCAATGGTAAAGTCGACAACACGAACAGAATTCAAACAGTGATAGATAGTACCTCCGATGTCGGTGGAGGTACTATTGTATTTCCCAAGGGAGACTATCTAACCGGTCCTATTATCTTAAAGAGTAATGTTACTATAGAGCTCAAGAAAGGCGCTGTAATAGATGGCACTACTGACAAAAAGAAGTATTATCCGGCAGGTAGCGATACTATGGGGCCTTTACCGAATACACTGCGACCTTTAATCCATTCTGATAACGCCAAAAATATCCGGATTTCCGGTCAGGGCATTATCAACGGAAACGGACGTGAGTGGTGGCAGATGTATAATGATGCTAAAAATAGTGGCAGCAATAATCTTCCTGCTCGTCCCCGGTTAATGGAGCTGGATAATACAAATAACATTGTTATTGATAGTGTTCAGATTAAGAATTCTCCAATGTTCCATATCTTTCTGAAACACGATAATCATGTAAAGATACAGAATGTAACCATCAAGGCTCCTTCCAATTCACCCAACACAGATGGTATCGATCCGGCTACATCACACGACGTAACTATTTCAAATTGTACAATAGACGACGGCGATGATAACATCGCGATTAAATCCGGTTCACCCGATCCCAATGATCCGCATGCAGGTACTTCGAGAATTTATATTAAGAATAATACTTTTCTGCATGGACACGGAGTCTCGATCGGTAGTGAGACCAATGGTGGAGTCGATAGTGTATTTGTAGAAAACAACACCTTTAAAGGTACAACCAACGGGTTCCGTATTAAAACAAGCAGGAATAACGGTGGGAATGTACGAGGCGTTGAATATAAGAATAACAAAATGACAGACGTGGAAAATCCAATTCTGTTCACATGTTATTATCCTAATATTCCTGTTTCGGATAGCAAGCAGCCCATAAGATCAACAACGCCTAATATTCATGATGTAACGATAGATCATTTAACTTCCTCTGTGACATCCTCGTTTGGAGGTACACCAACAGGCGGACAGATTATCGGGCTCCCGGAGAGACATATAACGAATATCACATTGAAAAATGTGAGTATCGATGTGAAAGGTATAACCGGCAGCAGGGGTATGCAAGTCAGGAATGCTACGTTGGATACTTCGAACGTAACTATAACAACACAACCCATTCAGGTAAATGCACCTGCGGAAGATCTGACCGGATTGTCTGCCGGATATGAAGTTCCCTCTTCAGGTACATCCCGTGAAATACAAAAAGTACAACCCGATGCTTCCACCAGCGGTTCTTCAGGAACACACTCCTGGCCCGATGAATCTAATTATAACTCAAATAGATACATACAATTTTCAATGGGACCCAAGAGTGACTACGGACTTACAGTTGATTCCCTGGCATTGATCATGGGCAGTAAGGGTACAAGTGGAATGCATGCGGCCGTCTATTATGCCGTCGGTTCGTCATATACCAATCCAACAAAATTAACGAAGGTCAATTCGTTGTCTGAAAACAGTGCAAAGGATACGACTTTAACGGGTCAGAATACAAGTTATCTCAATATAACAGTAACCAGTGGACAAAAACTCTTTGTAAGAATTTATCCATGGCTCCCTGGAGGTACCACAAGTACAACAAAGTACATGTATATCGGATATGTGCGAGTATATGGAAAAACGCAATATCCGAAAGCCTCCGGTGATATGGTTTGGCCACTTACAAGTAGTTCGAATCAAAAACCCCATCCTTTAAACGGAGCATTTATTATGCAAAAAGGAGCTGTAGTTCAAGGGGTTTAAACTAATTAATAAAAGATATGTAATAATAAACAGTTGTTCCTATTAGAGTAAAACGATCATTCATTACTGACTAATTCTATGAACACGGTTACAGAGCCGGTACATTGCCGGTTCTGTCAATGCTGGTAGTTACTAAACCGTTGACAAATTTCAATCATGTTTCTGTTAATGTTACCGGTAATAATTTTATGGAAGATTTAGTCGGGGATGGTGGCTATAGCGTACAGAACTTTACAACATGGACTCCGGGGTAGATGTAAATCAACTGACAGGAGTGGACAATTTTGCAACCATGTAACATATGGATAGTAATGCCGGGACTTAAAATCACTAATAATGTATTCACTTAAAAGTAAAATAGAATCCAGTAAATAAATTTTGATACGAAAGAGTAAACAAAATATTTTCAACCCAATTCTATTGCTTACAGCTTTAGTGTTGATCTACAGTTGCAAGAAGAATCCGGTGAATAATCTGCAAAAACAGGTAAACCAAAAGCAGGCGAACGGATTTTTCGGTGATGGTAAGACCGACAATACGCAATTAATACAGGCCGCTATTGACAGTACTTCGAAGGCCGGGGGCGGAATGGTGGAATTCGTTAACGGAACCTATCTTACCGGTCCAATAAACCTGAAGAGTAATGTGACTCTCGAAATCAAAAGTGGTGCCACTCTGTTAGGTACAAAGGATAAAAAAGCATACTATCCGGCAGGGACCGACACTACCGGTCCTATACCGTCAAGTTTACAACCCCTGATCACCTCTGACCATGCCAGGAATATTCGTATCTCAGGAGGAGGTACGATAGATGGCAATGGCAAGGAATGGTGGACCCTCTATAATAATGCAAAGGCCAACGGAGAAAGTATTGCCCGACCCAGGCTCATCAAGCTGAACCATTCTACGAATATTGTTATTGACAGTGTAAGGCTGCAAAACTCCGCACAGTTTAATGTTTCTTTGGAATGGTGCTGGCATGTAAAGGTGGAACATGTAACGATCAAGAATCCGGCGAATTCACCCAATACCGATGGGGTAGATCCGGCTACCTGCCATTTTGTGACTATTCAATATAATACTATTGATACCGGTGATGATAATGTTGCGGTTAAGTCAGGCCGGTATGATTCATCGGATCCGAATGCGGGCACATCAAATATCTATGTGAAAAATAACATGTTTTTTCATGGGCATGGGGTCTCAATCGGCAGTGAGACCAATGGAGGAGTAGATAGTATGTATGTGGAAAATAACACTTTTAACGGTACAACAAATGGTTTCCGGATCAAAACCAATCGAAGTAAGGGTGGAAATATCCGGGATATTATCTACAAGAATAACACCATGACAAATGTGGAAAACCCCATCCTGTTTACGACCTATTATCCCCATATACCTTCCCAGTCAGATCCTGCTCAACCGATAACATCGACGACGCCGTACTTTCATGATATTAGTATCATCAATTTAACCTCGACCGGGTCACCGACGGCCGGCGTAATAGTGGGGCTTCCGGAGAAGCATATGAAAAATATCATTTTGAAGAATAATAATATATCGGCCACTTCGGGACTTATGATTCGCAATGCCACCGTAGATACTTCCCATACAGTGATCAAAGTTGATGGTAATGGCTATGGCCATATAACGGCGAAATCAGAGACTATTTCGGGATTGGACCCAGCTTATGAGGTTCCGGCATCCGGAACGTCAAGGAAAGTTCAGAAGGTCAAACCGGATGCATCAACCAGTGGTTCTTCGGGTACTCATTCCTGGCCCGACGACAAGGGTATTAACACGAGTCGGTATGTGGAATTTTCACTGGGACCACAGAGCGGGTATAATTTAACAGTCGATACCCTTTCTATGTTGATTGGTAATAAAGGTATTAAGGGGATGAACGCCAGTATTTATTATTCAACAGATTCAAATTTCTCAAATTCTCAGAAATTAACCGAGATTGATTCCCTGGTCGATAATGCAGTAACGAAAAAGATTTTTACGGGATATAGTTTGAAAAATATAAGCAATACGGTTAATGACGGACAAATGTTATATATCAGAATTTATCCGTGGTTACCGGGAGGAACTACAAGTACCACGAAGTATATGTATGTAGGAAATGTGACCGTTTCGGGGGTCACACAATCGCCCAGGACATCAGCCTTGGCTGTCTGGCCACTGGCGACCGGTCAGACCGCAACTTTTTCAGGATATGTGCTTCAGAAAGGAGCCTCTTTGAAAGGGTTGTAAGCCGAGGGAAAAGAAACCCGATATTGGTTAATTCAAATGTTAACATTAATGAAAAGGGTAATAATTATGAAGAAAAAGATATTTACAAATTTGTTCTTTTTTTCTTTGGTATTGTGCTGCACCACTCTGGTAATGGCGCAATCTGAAGATAACGCAACATGGAGGTTGACTGAAAATGATACTACATCAGCTCAGGTTTCAGGCAATCTCACTGCAATGTCTGAAAATATAGTTGGACTGGCTTCGGCATATGAGCCTCCGACAGAGCCACCATCATGGTGGAGTACTCAGCTTTCGACTACCAAGGATACAACAATTCAGAAGTTGAAACCAGATGCTTCAACAAGTGGCTCACAAACAAACTACTGGCCTGATGAATCATCATACAATAAAAACAGGTATGTTGAATTTGCTGTAGGTCCAAAGAGTGGTTATACAATGACAGCTGATTCCATTTCCATGTGGATTGGATCTAAAGGACAAAAGGGATTCTATGCTGCGATCTATTATTCAACCAGCAAAGATTTCTCAAGTCCCACAAAAATCGCTCTATTAGACTCTTTAACAGAGCACCCCAGCTTAAAGGATACAACATTAAAAGGCTATGTCGCATCGGCAGGTCTTAGTATAGCCGTTCCTGCTGGTAAGAAAATTTACATCCGTGTATATCCTTACAAACCAGGAGGAAAACAAAGTACTTCAAAATATATGTATATCGGTCATGTAATGGTTTATGGGTCAACTACTAAGGCAGTAACAACTTCGAATTTAGCAACATTAACCTGGATGTTGAATAAAAGTGATACTACTTCTGTTGCCGCAACCGGTAACGCGAAAGCATCTGTCGAAGATACCAGTGGACTACAGATCGGTTATGATAATTCATATACCACTGATTATGTTCAAAAGTTCAAGCCTAACAATAGTACAAGTGGTTCAAGCGGAGAAGGCTCCTGGCCTCAGGAAACTTCATATAATGCAAAAAGATATGTACAATTCGCTTTTGGTCCGAAGAGTGGTTACGATATGACGGTCGATTCCCTTGCTATGAAGATAGGTGATAAAGGTATCAAAGGAATGTATGCGGACGTCTATTATTCAATGAGTTCTGACTTTTCAAATCCAAAGGCACTTATCAAAAATGACAGTCTTGTTGAAAAAGCTGTTGTTGATACTACATTAGATGGTATCAATTCAAATGGCCTTGGTGTAACGGTGAAAGATGGACAGACAATGTATGTGAGAGTCTATCCATGGCTGCGAGTTTCGAGTACGAGCACCTCAAAATATTTATATCTTGGTGATGTAAGAGTTTATGGTGCAACCAATACAGCAACTGCTATTGAACAGCCCGTTACTTCAACAACACCATCGAAATATAAGTTGGAACAGAACTATCCCAATCCCTTTAACCCAACAACAAATATTGCTTTTCAGATACCGCAGAAAAGCATGGTTACGTTGAGTGTGTACAATATTTTGGGACAAAAGGTTCAAACTCTGGTTCGTGGTGAAAGAGCCGCAGGCCATTACACGGTTAGATTTGATGGTTCTGCATTATCAAGTGGCGTATATATTTATCGCCTGAAAGCGGGATCATTTACGCAAACGAAAGAACTCACGTTAATTAAATAATAGAAACGCATATATCCCGAATAGCAGTGGGCTTCATCTGATATGATTCAGGTGGAGCCCATTGTGTTTTATAGAATACGGTTAATGAAACGCGGAAAATGCTTCGCGAGATGTAAGATATAAGTGTTGGGTGGAAAGAGTTTTTACAATGATCAATTATCATTTAAAAAGCATAGCGCATGGCGTTAAGTGCATCATGCAATCATTGCATTAAAAACGATCTGACCATTGAAAGATTAACCATTGACACATAAATCTGTATTTACCTGCGAAAATCTGTGGCTCAAAAAATAACTTTATATAGTCATATAGATGCATTAGCTTAAGGAATTACTACAGGCTTGTTTTTTTGTGTAAGGTTATTGAACACGTTTTAGCATACATGTAATATCTACTACACATGTGTATTCCCTCATAATATTTAATATTGACCACAAATAAATAATGGAAGTATTACAATCTGAAGATAAGCTTAAAAGAGAAATTAGTGCTTTTCAACTTGGAACAAATATTTTTAACTATATCGTCGGAGCGGGTATATTTGTACTTCCGGCAACAGTTGCCGGGATCCTTGGTCCGTCGAGTTTAGCTGCCTATATATTTTGCGGCTTGCTCATCATGCTTATCATGTTGTGTTTTGCTGAAGTCGGTAGTAAAATAACCATAACGGGTGGTGTTTATGCATATACGGAAACTGCTTTTGGTCCGGTAGCCGGTTTTATTGTAAGCTCGCTACTTTGGTTTGGAATCGGTGTTATCAGTGATGGCGCCGTTGTAAATGCCCTTTATGATATAATACTTCGAATGTTGCCCGGGTTAAGCGGGACTTATTATCGCATTGGTTTTATCATTCTTGTTTTTGGGTTCCTGGCATGGATCAATGTGGTAAGCTTGAGATACAGCCTGCACCTGATCAAAATAACGACGGTTGGTAAGCTTCTGCCCATGCTTGGTGTCATTATCCTTGGTGTGGCTTTTATACATCCGGCTTTTTTAAAATGGAGCGGCATCCCCCATTTCAGCAGTATGGAAAAAGCTTCACTTGTATTATTTTTTGCTTTCATAGGCGGGGAAAACGCCCTTTCTAACAGTGGCGAAGTTACCAAACCTTCCCGTAATATCCCGAAAGGTATTCTTATGGGAATATCCGCTATAATAATTCTATACCTGCTTATTCAAATAACGTGTCAGGGCGTTATGGGTCCCGCACTTGCCGGAACGAAATCACCGCTTGGGGTCACCGCACAAAAAATCATAGGTAAGGATGGGTTGATTTTCATAACGATTGGGGTTGCGATCTCAATATTCGGAAGCCTTAGCGGGGATGTCCTGGCTACCCCACGGATCCTGTTTGCCGGTGCCAGGGATCGTTTACTGCCGACTTTTCTTGCCAGAATAGATCCGAAATATTCCACACCCAAAATAGCAGTTATCGTGTATGCAACGCTCGGATGTATTTTTGCAGTATCAGGCGGCTTTAAGCAATTGGCCATTTTAGGCAGTGCCGCCGCTTTAATTATCTATTTGCTAACCGTACTGTCTACTATAAAACTTCGTTATACCATGCCTCACAAAGAAGGCATGTTCCGGATAAAAGGAGGCCTTTTGGTCCCCATATTGGCTATCATCGCAATTGTTTGGCTATTAACCGGACTAAAGCTCCAGGAAATTGAAATGGTTCTGCTGTTTATTGCCATTGTCTTAGTGATCTATTTCATCGGATCATTTTTTAGAAAGGGAGAAGTAAAGGAGAGTAACTAATAGAAGGCTTTGCAAAACCGTCTAATAATGATATACACCTATTTAACGTGAGGTTTGGATAAGAATCACAGAGTTGTAATAATTACATTGAGAATACGACCTGTGAAAATATAACATCTCATGACGACGGACGACTGACCATTGGTCTCACAGAGCTGTTTTGATGCATAAAGCATGATTCCGATGCCGAACTCACGTTAATTATACGGTTTTTCAGAATAAATAATGTTTAATTAATATCAGGGCATTTCTCTGTCGTCTGTGATCGGTTGTCGATGGTCATAGAATAATCTAATTTAACAGCTGCTTTTATTAAGTAGATAGATTATAAGCTTAAACGAACCTCACGTTATTTACGTTTAGCGTGATTCTACATTTATACAAAAAAAATCCCCACAGATATCCAATCTGCAGGGATTTGAAATAATATGAATTAAACTGAGTGGAGATGCCGGGAGTCGAACCCGGGTCCGAGATGGCAAACCATCAAGCGTCTACATGCATAGTCAATCTTTTAAGTTTCGCCTGAAGATTTGTCGATTGACAGGCGTCTTCAGACTAGGCCGCTAAAGTTTCACATAATGCCTGACGACCGCAGACTTATGCTATCCTATTTAAAGTCGACGCCCCGGAGACCGCCAATAGGAAAGCAGTCAAAGGAACGGCACGGCTGTTATGCAGCCATGCGGTAAGAATAATTGTTAGCATTTGCGTTTAAATGCCAAATATTGGTTTAACGAGGAAACATTTGAAACCTCGGCACGCAGCCTGTGACTGTACTCATCCCGTCGAAACCTTTACATCCCCTCAAAATCCTTAAGAGTTTGTACGTTCATTCATTACGTCAAAGAGCCTTCAATATAAGCAGTATTCTTTAGCTAATCTAATAATTTTCTTTAGTTTCTGTTAGTATAACGAGAGGCATAATCAAATATTTTAACAATTAATTTTTGTAAGAATATGATATTTGCTAATCATAACAGTTATATTACGACGTTGTGTAGTTAGATATTTTAAATTAATAGGTTTTATAGATGAAAGTAGCAATACTTGGTGCCGGGACTGTAGGTGCATCACTCGCTAAATTGCTTTGTAAAAATGATAAAATCACTGCGGTTATTGTAATCGATCAAAATGGAAATGCACTAACCGAGCTGGAAACGTTTTGTCAAAGTTCCAAATTGCGTACATATCGTGTCAGTATAGCCAAACAGCAATCGTTGCTGACCCTTGTAAAAGGTTTCGATTGCATGATTTCTGCCTTGCCTCATGCTCTTAATTATCGATTGACGAAATTTGCCAAAGAGGTTGGAATCAATTACATAGACCTCGGCGGTGACGATCATTTACTGGAAAAACAATTGGGACTGAACGACCGGGAACCATATAATGATTCATGGATCATCCCTAACAGCGGTTTGGCCCCGGGATTGGTAAATATCCTGGCAATGCACGGCTATGAAGAACTCGATAAAGTCGATTCCATCAAAATTTGGTCCGCCAGTTTACCGATTGAACCAAAGCCTCCATTTAATTATCAACTGAGCTTTTCGCCGGTTGGCCTTATGAGGGAATATGTTGACCCGGTAACGATATTAAATGACGGCAAAATAAAAACGGTTAATCCGTTAGATGGTTATGAAAAAGTAACTTTTGAATCCAAGCCTGAGTTGAATGAGCTGGAAGCCTTTTATGTAAGCGGTAGCATCACTTCACTCGTCAAGAGTTTGGAAGGAAAAGTAAAAGATTTAACTCACAAAACCCTGCGCTATTCCGGCCATAGGGATATTATCAAAGCCCTGATAGATCTTGGTTTTGGTTCCGATCAAATCATTGATATTCGTACCAATCTAACCTTTCAGGAACTGCTTGTACGTCAGTTTCAACGTCATTTGCCACGCGGACAAAAGGATTTTGTTATCGTAAAATTGGTTATCGAGGGACAAAGAAAAGGTGAGAATATCCGTCGGGATTATGAATTGATTCATGAATATGATGAAGTTAACGGTATATCGGCCATGATGGCTGCTACCACAATTCCTACAATAATTATCGCTGAATTAATTGCTGAACATAAATTAATTGGTGATCCCAGAGTTGTACCACCCGAACAGGTCGTTCCCAAAGAAGAGTTTCTGGATCGTCTCAAAGAAAAAGGTTTGGATATACGAATGACAGAAAACGTATTGAGTCTTAACACCTGATTTGTTCCAAATTAATATATGTAACAAAGGGTTATCTATTATGGGATAACCCTTTTTATATGATGTTAGTACACAGTTATCGGTACCCAAACCGTCCTGCTCTAAGCTCAATACTTCATTGATAACTTAACTTATCTCAGGTTAACGTTAAAAGTATTTTAAATTCATGTTATTTAATGTATTATTTCGGTCTTAACGGAATGATTAAAATAAACTATTCGTTAAATTTCGAGTTCAGTTCTCATTAATGCTTCATTTTTATTGATGAATATTAAAACAACAATTTTATTTCTTATAATTACAGCCGTTTTACCAATTCCTTTGAGAGCTCAGCAAAAGGCATCGATCAGTGGATTTGTAAAAGATAAAACATCGGGCGAGACCTTAATCGGTGCAAATATTGCTTTAGATACAACAGGGTATGGGGCCAGTACGAATAGTTCGGGTTATTACACACTCACAAGCATACCTCCCGGTAACTATACCCTGCTTTGTTCATATATAGGTTACCATAAGTATTTTAAGGAAATAAACGTAAGCCCGGGTGAACATTTGCGCCTCGATATCGATATGACTCCGGCTAATATACAAATGAGTGAAGTAGTTGTTGAATCGAAAGCCGAGAAAGAGGAGCAAAAGAATATCGGTACTGCCCAGATTCAAACGAAGCTTATTAAAGAGTTGCCGTCCGTATTCGAATCAGATGTTTTTCGATCCATACAATTATTGCCTGGGGTGAAAGCATCTTCAGATTTCTCGAGCGGTTTGTACATAAGAGGTGGGGGGCCTGATCAAACACTAATTCTGCTGGATGGGACGACCGTATATAATCCGACTCACTTTTTCGGTTTTTTCTCCACGTTTAATCCGGATGCTATTAAAGATGTGAAGTTGTATAAAGGCGGTTACCCTGCTAAATACGGAGGACGTTTGGGTTCTGTTCTGGATATTCATAATAAAGACGGTAACCGCAAGCATTTCGAAAGTACACTCAGCCTGGGACTGTTGGCTTCCCGGATCTCTTTTGAAGGTCCGTATAGTAAAGGATCGTGGATGCTCGCTTTTCGTCGGTCGACACTTGAACCTGCACTTGCCGTTTTGCGAAAAACACAGGATAACATCCCCAACAGCTTTTATTTCTATGATGTAAACGGCAAACTTAATTTCGACGCCGATCAGAACGATAAGCTGTCACTCGCTTTATATTCAGGAGTGGATAATGTGGATCTGCCATTTGCTACTGACGGTAATATATATCTTAATTATGGAAATCAAACCATCAGCTCAAAATGGACTCATATTTTCTCTCAAAAGGTTTTTGGACATTTTACAGTTACCGGATCACGTTATTTCAATTTCCCTTCGTTTAATATAGCCGGTACACCTTACAAACGATCCAATAATGTGTATGATTTTTCCGTAAAAGGTGATTTGCAATTTATCCCGAATCAGCATCACCTTGTCGAAACCGGTTTCTGGGGTGGTAATATTACATTGAAGTTACAGGATAATTTCGATAATCAGGATGTGTTTGGCTCCCGTATTAAAAGCCTGTACGGATCTTATTATTTGCAGGATACATGGACACCAACGGATAAATGGAAAATCATTGGCGGGATACGTGCTAACTTATTTGCCGAAGGTCATTATTACCGGCTCGCTCCACGTTTATCCCTGCAATATAAACCTGTTGATGGTATACGTTTGCAAGCTGCTTATGGTCGATACGATCAATTTCTCACACTCGTAACGAATGAAGCCTTCTCCGGTTTTGATGTATGGCTGACGACCGGGAAAGGGGTAAAACCGGAGTGGGGAGATCAATATGTAACCGGCATTAAAACAACACCTTTCAAAAATATAGATCTCGATGTGGAGACTTATTATCGCACGATGAATGATTTATTCGACCTGAATCCGTTTATCCCGGATCCGGCCGGACTCGATTACAGCCAATTATTCCGGTTTGGCAAGGGATATGCATATGGTGCTGAATTTAAACTTGAGAAAACGGAGGGACGCCTGAGCGGTTTCATAGGATATACGTATAGCGTTACCCGTAGAAAATATCCATCTTTTAATCAGGACCGCTTTTTCCCGCCAAAATATGACCGCAGCAATGATGTGGATTTAGTATTGAATTTGCAACTGAGTAAACGCTGGAAAGCAACAGCCGTTTATAAATATGCTACCGGCCAGGCTTTTACCAAACCACTCGGTCGTACGGTTTTTCTGACACCATTTGATTCCGAATATCGTGATGTATTAACCGTCGGACGTGTTAATGCTTCCCGTTTACCTGCATATAATCGCCTGGATCTGGGGTTTGCACGTTCAGGCACTTTCTTTGGTACCGGAAATGCCGAATGGAAATTACAAGTCATAAATGTTTATTCGAGACGTAATATATGGTTTTATCAATACGATTTTAATAAGAACCCGGTTAAACGAAACCAGGTGACTTTACTGCCGATTCTGCCGTCGCTATCATACACGATCAAATTTTAAAGAGATGCATAGACATTTTTCGCTTATCATTTTAGTGGCTTTATTCCTGGTATACGGATGTGATAAATACCCGCAGGACAACTATAAGCAACAGTATGTAGTTCAGAGTTACATGGTGGCCCAGCAGCATTTGCCGTTTGTCAGCGTTGCGAAAACGATCCCGGCTACAAGTACTTATAATTATGACAGTACAGCCGTTAATGATGCTGTTGTACATATATTTTTACTCGATAGTGATAGTAATATTGTTGCCGATTATCCCTATCAGGGTACTAATTTTAATGGAATATACAGGCCGGCGAATTTTTATAAAGTGTTGCCCAGGCGGACTTATCAATTGCATATCACATTCCAGCATAACACTGATGAAATAAATGCTTTTACCACAGTTCCGGATACCTTTCGTCATGTAAATAATATACCGGATACGGTGGTATATCAGCAGAAACAACAGATTGAGATCCGGACAACGCAAAGCTATTATCCGGGCCGGCAGAATATTTTTATTTTTACGGTCCTGGCAAGAGATACTACTAAAAACCAGCTCACACCGTTTTATCTTGATCGTGTGAATAGTGATAAAAATGTGACACCATCCGAGTTCGCCAAGAATAGCTCAAATATTGTGAATGAGGGAAATTATGATGTTAATTCGGACGGTACAATAACATTGCGATTCCCATGGATTGGCATCGCATTTTACGGTGAAAACAGATTGGTTACGAATGCTATTGATGATAATATGTATGATTTTCTTCGTTCTCAGGCGGTACAAACAGGAGGATCAACGATACCACCGGGACAGATTCAGAATATTATTAATCATGTTAAAGGTGGTATCGGAGTTTTTGGTAGTATGGCTACAGATACCGCAAGTACTTTTGTAAAACGTCCGCCGGGGCAGTGAACTCAGAATTGAGAAGTTAGAATTTAGAATTATTGTTGTCCGGGGAAAGCTTTAGTTTCTCGTTACGTCTCTCCCGGGCGTAATGTACCCTTGGATACTCTGCGTCCCGTCATGTTTTATAAGTAATGGTTGACGGGGTCTATCCTGTGAGTGGACACGGAGTGTCCGCCTGTTCATTACGAGACAGAGTCTCGTAACGAGATAACTGCTTACCAACTTTAGTCTCTCGTTACGTCTCTCCGGGGCGTAATGAACCCCGGGATGCTCTGCATCCGTCATGTTTTATAAGTAATGGAAGACGGGTGGTATCTTGTGAATGGACACAGAGTGTCCGCCTGTTCGTTACGAGACAGCGTCTTGTAACGAGATAATCGGTCTAC
>DATFMH010000118.1:0-37128 GCA_035267045.1 Balneolales bacterium | reverse complement strand
GTGCCCTGTTATTACGAGTGTACAAATCCATATTGAAAGTGTTATGTAAAATTTTTGATTGGAGTCAGTCTTTAATAACGGTTTAGTATATGTCGTACCATACTAAACTGATTTTTCTCAACGATTAAACAACTAATGGTTATGACACAAATTCGTAAGTATTTCGGCTTGTCGCTATTATTAATTGTATTCTTCAGTTATAATTCGGTTTATGCCCAGCAACAAAATAACATCACTGTAAATGCGGACCAGGGATCGGTTAAAATCAGTAAATACATTTATGGTCAGTTTGCTGAAGATCTTGGAAATGGTTTATATGGTGGAATATGGGTCGGTAAAAATTCCAAAATCCCAAACATTGATGGTATGAGAAAAGATGTCATCGATGCCCTTAAAAAACTGGATGTACCGGATGTGAGATGGCCGGGTGGTTGTTTCGCCGACCGATATAACTGGAGAGATGGTATAGGACCAGAAAAAGATCGGCCTAAAAGAGTAAATATGTGGGGACAGGTAACTGATTCAAATCAATTTGGGACAAATGAATTTCTTGAATTTTGTAAACTGATTGGTGCGCAACCTTATATGGCTGGTAATGTTGGTAGCGGGTCCGTTAGAGAACTGAAAGATTGGGTAACTTATCTGACTTATCCCGGGGATAGTAAATTAGCCAATTTGCGTCGTAAAGACGGACATCCAAAACCATATCATATAAAATTCTTTGGTGTTGGTAATGAAAGCTGGGGTTGTGGTGGTCAAATGACGCCTGAACATTATGCCAATGTGTATCGCCGTTATTCTGAATTCTTACCGAATTATGGTGGAAATCACATCTTCAAAATTGCCAGTGGTCCTAATGGAGCCGATTATCACTGGACGAAAGTGATGATGAAAGATGTCGGATACCGTATGAATGGTTTGTCATTGCACTATTACACGATCGCCGGTCCGAGCTGGAGACATAAAGGTCCATCAACCAATTTTTCAGAGAATTTGTATTTTGATGGTTTACAAAAAGCTATGAAAATGAATGAAATCATCCAGCGGAATTCGACAATAATGGATGAATATGATCCTCAAAAAAGAATAGCACTTGTTGTAGATGAGTGGGGTATTTGGACCGATCCGCTACCCGGTTCACATCCCGGTTTTCTCCGTCAGCAAAACTCTCTTCGGGATGCCCTGATTGCTTCGACGACACTCGATATCTTCAATAAACACGCCGCCCGTGTGAGAATGGCGAATATTGCACAAATGGTGAATGTACTTCAGTCTATGGTTATGACTAAGGGTAAGGAGATGTATTTGACCCCCACTTACTATGTATTTGAAATGTATAAAAAGCATATGGGAGCAACGTACCTGCCACTTCACCTTAATGTTGAAAATTATACCTATGATGGGAATAGCATTCCATCCATAACGGCCACGGCCTCACAGGATTCAACAGGGAATATCCATTTAACAATTAGCAATTTGGATCCAAATAAAAACCAAAAGGTAAAAATAGATTTCCGGGGTGTATCCGTCCGCCATGTTTCAAATGGCATGGTTTTGACAGCTAAAAGTTTTGATGCCGTCAATACTTTTGACAAACCCAATACTGTTAAACCGGAAACATTCAAAGATGCTAAGTTAGACGGCAATACTCTTATTATAAATATGCCTTCCAAATCACTTGTTTCCATTGATTTAAACTAAGAGAAACGACTGAAATCACAGATACTGATCCAAATTCGTCTGACGGTTTTGGATCAGTCTTATACTTAAAACCTTGCTTCCCGATCTTTTACTGAATAATCATGAAGTTAAAGTCATTATTCCTGACCGGATTCCTTCTTATTCTACTTTCATGTGGAAAAGTTCCTGGTAAATATATTCTGAAAAGTCCCGATGGACATATAAAAGTCAGTTTAGTTGTATCTCCTAATCATGAAGCTTTTTATACCATCCTGCGAAATGACTCATTAGTATTCCGGAAATCGCGGTTGGGCCTGGTTCGGAATGATGGGGATTTTTCGACCGGCCTTAAGCTTTTATCGGCTTCTGAGGGTAAAATAATCCATGAAACATATACTCTGAAAACCGGGAAAGAAGCTGTAAGAAAATATACAGCTAATGAGCAGATTTATCATCTCCAAAACGAATCCGGTCAAAAGTTAAATATTAATTTCAGAGTATCGAATGACGGGGTCGCCTTCAGATACGAGTTTCCTTCGAGCAGCAAAAAGATAAAAAAGATTGAGAAAGAGGTTACCACCTTTCATTTTCCGGACAGTGCCCGTGCCTGGCTTCAGCCAATGGATGTGGCAAAAACAGGATATAAGCATACCGATCCATCGTATGAAGAAGACTATCTTCAGAATATTAAAGTCGGTACTCCCTCACCTACAAAAGCCGGATGGGTGTTTCCTGCATTATTTAAGTCAGGTTCAAATTGGGTTTTGATCACAGAAGCAAATCTGGATAGTTCCTATTGTGCCTCGCGTTTACAGCAGGATTCGCCAGATGGTAACTACAAACTCGGATTTCCTGGTCCCAAAGAAGTTTATACAGGCCGCGGGTACAAACCTAAATCAAAACTTCCGTGGAAATCACCCTGGAGGATTGTTGCCGTGGGTAATTTAAAAACGTTGTTTACATCCACTCTGGGAACAGATCTGGCTGCTCCTGCTGTGCAAATGGATTCTACATTCATTAAACCCGGCCGATCGTCCTGGAGTTGGGCATTATTAAAGGACAATTCAATAAAATATAATATCCAGAAACAGTTTATTGATTATGCGGGCAATATGCTTTGGAAATATTGCCTGGTAGATGTGAATTGGGATACGACGATCGGCTATACAGGAATTGCAAAACTTGCCGATTATGCGGCAAAACGAAACGTAGGGCTTTTCTTGTGGTACAACTCTTCCGGCAACTGGAATACAACAACCTATCACCCTAAAAGTAAGCTGCTGACCCATCAGGATAGAGTTAAAGAATTTAGAAGGCTTGAAAAAATGGGGATCAAGGGTATAAAAGTTGATTTTTTCGGAGCTGATGGCCAATCTATGATTGCCTATTATCTGGACATCTTAAAGGATGCCGCTAAATATCATCTTTTGGTTGATTTTCATGGTGCTACATTGCCAAGGGGGTGGGAACGGACCTATCCGAACTTATTAACGATGGAAGCTGTTCGTGGATTCGAATATATCACGTTTTTTCAAAAAGACGCCGATAAGGAAGCGAATCATTGCGCCATGCTACCTTTTACCCGGAATATTTTTGATCCCATGGATTTCACCCCGGTCTGTTTCTCAAAGATCCCCGGTATTAAACGAAAGACTACGAATGGGTTTGAATTGGCATTGTCGGTTGTAATGACTTCAGGATTACAGAATTTCGCAGAAACGCCCAAAAGTATGTCCGGAGTACCGGTTTATGTAAGAAATTTCATGCAGGGTGTGCCGGCAACATGGAAGAATACCCGTTTCATAAAAGGATATCCCGGGAAACTGGTAATACTGGCCCGGCAATCTAAAAATGGCTGGTGGTACGTGGCCGGAATAAATGGAGAAGATATTCAGAAAAAAGTGACAATTAATTTATCGTTTCTTAGATCTGATAATAAGGGTACGATTATTAAAAGCGGAACCGGTCAATTTTCATTTGATAAAGAAGATGTTAGCATTCCTGAAAATGGAAAATATACAGTTAACCTGAATGGTAACGACGGATTCGTAATGATTTTCAAATAAATGGAATATACCGTATAGAATAATGGAAAAAGTAAGAGTAGTGTTATTATCGGCAATTATGATCGTTGCCACGATATTCATGGTTTCATGCAACAAGCAACAAAAGGAATCACAAAAGAGTATCTATGCGCCGGGAATAAAAGATAATTACCGGGACATCGCTGGTATCCGGCATTATAAACAATGGGGAACTCATAATGTCCATGATCCCTCATGTATTAAAGCCGGTGATTATTATTATTTATTTTCGACGGATGCCATATATCATCCCAGGGGTGTTTCCATGAAGTCGGATTCCATTCATATCGGAAATATCCAGGTGAGAAGATCAAAGGATTTGGTGCATTGGCAATTTATGGGCTGGGCTTTTACTCATATACCGGACAATATCGTTCAATATATAAAGAATGTATCAGGTGGTAAGAAACCTAATGGTATTTGGGCGCCCTATATTACTAAATTTGGCGACCAATTTCGTTTGTATTATGCCGTATCAGTATTTGGTGCCAATACTTCCTATATCGGGCTGGCAACGAGCAAATCGCCGATGGGGCCGTGGAAACAGATGGGTAGTGTTGTCAAGACGGATACCAATAACGTGATGAATGCCATTGATCCTACAGTTGCAAAAGATCCGAATAATGGCAAAGAATGGTTGATCTACGGCTCCTATTTTAATGGGATTTATTGTCTTCCATTGAATTCCGCGACGGGGCTTGCAAAGAATCCGGGAGGCCACGGTAAGCTAATCGCTAAACGTGCTAATGGAGATACACAAATTATTGAAGCACCTGAAGTGATTTATAATTCCAAATTGAAAAAATATTTTTTGTTTGTTTCGTACGGGCCATTATTTACTCATTATAATGTTCGCGTAGGCCGGGCAGATAAGCCTGACGGACCATACTATGATTTCTACGGACATAATATGGCCAGGCCACAGAATAATTATCCCGTATTGACATATGCTTATCGTTTCAGGAATCATCCGGGTTGGGCCGGAGTCGGCCATTGTGGCGTCTTGGATGACAATGGACAGTATTTTATGTTTCATCAGGGCAGACTGGCACCCGGTAATGAGATGATGGATTTACATGTTCGCAAAATATTCTGGACTCCATCCGGCTGGCCGGTTGTATCACCCGAACGATATGATGCTATCCCGCAAACACCTATAACTCAAAATGATATTAAAGGTAAATGGGAACAAATAAATCTGCATACCATCAAGGATACGGTGAAACTGTGGCAGGGACAAATACCTCCGGGTGGCTGGCATTATGATACTACAGAATTCGATAATTCCATTATTAAAAATTATTTGAGTTCAGGTATGATCGATGGTAATCCTCAGGAAACCTGGAAACTGGATGGAAAGCATCTGGAAATAATAAATTCCGAAAAGGAAGACACCACTATTCTAACGGTATCTAATGGCTGGGATTGGGAAAATAATCGAAAGACTATCGTCTACACCGGTTTAGGATCGAATGGCTTTAGTATTTGGGGTAAGAAAGTAGAATTGGAATGAGATAATTGTTACCGGATGTCGGATTCGGTAATACATTGATACCAAAGAGGAAATAATATTCTTTTATTCAATCCCACTAAGTTAAGTAAGATTGGCGGATCGGTACATTATACTCCATTTGAGGCTATTCATGTTTATCCCTTTTCGTAGATTTTAGGAAGCTATTTAACAACCGTTTTTAAGAATAAAGACTTATCCAGATAAGTCCCAGGGAAATTAATATAAATGGCCAACTGTATAACGGGTGGAAAGAACTATTCCTGATATACCTGCCCCGTTTGCTGGTGTTGAATATATTTTCTTAACCAGTTTTCACATTAATTACCATATGATTCGTCCGTTCTGATTTCTATTGGTTAAAGAAACAATAAAAAAGGCCCGGAAATACTCCCAGGCCTTTTAATTTTTCTGATTACAGAATTACATAAATGAATTGTTTGTTAATCTTCCGGATCAGATAGTTCTTTCTGTTCTTCCGGTTCCTCACCTTCTGTTTTAGAAGGCCAGAACAAGTATACATACATTACTCCCAAACCGAAGAGTAATATACCCCACCAAAATCCGGCATGGAGTCTGGCCAGAACGACATTCGGTTCAGGTGCCGATAAAAAAATGGGTGGTAAGCTTACCACGAAAATTATGATTCCATAAAGCGTAAGTAATGAACCGATGAAAAACCAGATAGATATTCTTGCATCTTCGCCCATAATAATTTCCTCCTTACCAGAATATGATTTGTAATATTACGAAAACGACAGAAACAATTCCTGCCCAGAAAATCGGCCTTTGGGTTAACCGTAGATGTCCCTCGGAGGGAAGT
This sequence comes from Balneolales bacterium, assembly GCA_035267045.1. Lineage (GTDB taxonomy): Bacteria > Bacteroidota > Rhodothermia > Balneolales > DATFMH01 > DATFMH01. The sequence continues at coordinate 31,031 of DATFMH010000118.1, read as the reverse complement.
TCGGTACAACCTCTCACAAGTCCTGTTAGTTCGGCTTCCGGCTTCGGTGTTGTCATATAACTAACTACAACAGTTACAGCCACACAGATTAACCATGACCATAAGGCTCTGTACATGTCTTCAGCCATAGCTTTAGCATCAGCAGATCCGGCAATAATACTCAATGCGGCAGGATCGAGTCGTACCCAAATCCACATACCGATCGAGGACGCCATACCAACAAGCAGGCCCCAGAAACCACCTTGAGACGTTGTGCGTTTCCATAACATTCCAAGAATAATTGTTCCGAACAACGGAGCTATGAAGAAGCTGAATAATGCCTGGACATAATCCATAATACTTGCCGACTGCTCAACAAGATAAGCGGTACCAATACTTATGATCACACCAACGAATGTGCTCCAACGACCAATTTTGACATAATGCTTATCGGAATATTCCTTAGGTGATAACGCTTTTTGAATCGGTCTATAGATATCATACGTCCAGACCGTTGCAAATGCACTTACATTTCCGGCCATACCGGACATGAATCCCGCAATAAGAGCGGTTATACCCAATCCTAACAATCCGGGACCAAGATAGCGAGCCATCATTAACGGGAGTATTTCATTATAGCTTTGAGCACCGGATGCAATGGCTTGATTTTGTCCGACAAGACCTGGCATAACAGCCAAACCGATAAGTCCCGGAAGGATGACAATGAACGGAAGCATCATCTTAAATGCCGAACCAATGATAGGTGCCATTTTAGCTGATCGGAGATCTTTAGCAGAAAGCAATCGTTGGACGACCAGGAAATCGGTAGTCCAGTAACCGAAAGAAATCACAAATCCCAATCCGAAGATAATGCCTATCCAGTTGATACCCATTGGGTTGTTGGTATAATGGCCCAGTGAGCTCCATAAATGTAAATAATTACCACTTACATTATGATGAATTTTAGCAACCAAACCGCTCCAACTCCCAACTTCAATTAATCCAAGAATGGGTACCAGCAGCGATCCAAGCCAAATGAGCATGAATTGCAATACTTCATTGAATATTGCCGATAGAAGTCCGCCAAGTCCGACATAGACCATCACAGTTAGTGATGAAACCCATATACTAAAATTAAGATTCCATCCTACTACAACTTTCATGACAAGAGCCATAGCGAACATATTGACACCACTCATCAAGACGGTCATTAGTGCAAATGAAATAGCGGCAAGCATTCTGGATCCTTCGCCAAATCTCAATTTTAGATATCCGGGAACGGAGTGTGTCTTAGATATGTAATAAAAGGGCATCATAATGATACCAAGGAAAAGCATTGCCGGAATAGCTCCGATCCAATACCAATGCGTGGCAAGAATTCCATATTGATATGCGGAAGCAGCCCAACCCATTAATTCAAGTGAGCCGAGATTCGCTGAAATAAAAGCAAGGCCGGCAATCCATGCCGTCATATTCCGTCCTGCCAGGAAAAAACCTTCACCGGTTTTGGTAAAGTTTTTCAAATAATAGCCAATACCTAATACAAGCAGAAAATAGAGTACAATAATTAACATGTCTCCCCAGCCCAAAGATACGATCGATTGGCTATCGAGGAATGTTAAAAATGATAATATATTAACAAGCATTAGTATCCTCCCGTTTTTTATTACTTAACAGGCAGGCAACAGAACCAGGAATAGCAAAAGGATGTGGAATTACTTTCCAGATTAAAGGTTGCATATGATTTCTATTTATTTTTGTGTTAAAAATAAGATTAAGAATGTTCCTGCATTCCCGACTTATCGCTTAACATTTGTAATGAGAGTTATCATTAGTTTTTAATATGCCAATACCCGAAAATCATTTATAAAAATATTGGAAACGCTTTTACAATTGATTATGGGTATTACGCAAAGACATTTTTTAAGCAGACTATCAATGTGTTTTTGTTACTATTTTTTTGACACTGCCCATAGCACTGATCAGCAATACTGATTATAAGTGTCATTGTAACACTTTTGTTGTTCGTGTGCAAATCTTTTTCCAAGGAATTTTAAATTTCTGGAATTAGTTGCTATAGCCGTAAAAGATCAATTAGTATAAATGATTTGGTGATAATGCGGTGATAGTACTAAAATTCCAAATTACAAGCGGAATAATTACTATAATTTATTTTAGTACACTGTATGTGTTTCTGTGTTATTTTAACAATCTTTTCAGATTTATTATAAATAATTTTCCCGAATCATAACATATAGCATTCTAAGCATTATACCTGCAAATATTGTAGTGGCATATTAATGATGTAGTTATTATTTAGGAAATTATAAAGCATATACATCTTTATAACTCGCAAGAATTTATAAGGTGCCTTGATATTGTGAAAATTTTATCCTGCAAAAAATATTATTTATGATCATTATATTTGGTTTTCAAATATAGAGGAGATGTGATCTTTTATACAGATTATTATGGCATCTACAGACGTTCGTGAAAATTGGAGATTTATCAGGTAATAAGTTGATTATTAATTAATAATACTAAGTTTAAGATAAGTTGTTATGGGGAATTATTATGACGAGCATGATCGAATATTAGTAGCTGTTGATTGTATTATTTTTGGTTTTGATCGCGAAAATTTAAAACTATTATTGATCAAGCGTAACTTTGAACCCGAGATGGGGAAATGGTCATTAATGGGTGGATTTTTAAAAAAAGATGAAAGTCTGGATGAAGCTGCGGGTCGCGTTCTTAATAATTTAACAGGTTTAAAAAATGTATATCTCGAACAGTTACACGGATTCGGAGAGGTGGATCGTGACCCGGTAGAGCGAACTGTGTCGATTGCCTATTATGCTCTCATCAATATACAGAAACATGATAAAGAATTAGTTAGAAAGTACAGTGCTCACTGGTTCCCTATTGATGGTATACCCAATTTAATATTTGATCATAACGAGATGGTGGAAGCCGCGAAGTCACGGCTTCGTTTTAAAGCTTCTCATCAACCTGTCGGGTTCGAACTTTTACCTGAAAAATTCACATTACCTGAATTGCAGCAATTGTACGAAGCCATATATGAAACCTCTCTGGATAAAAGGAATTTTCGTCGTCGTATCCTTTCAATGGATGTGCTCATTAAAACTAATGAAAAGCAAAAAAAATACTCCAAGAAGGGAGCCTTTTTTTATAAATTCGACGAAGATAAATATAATAAGAGAATTAAGGATGGAGATAGCCTTATCTTCAAGCCACTGAAACCGTAATATTCCCCATACTTTTTAAGTAGTATCGTTTTTTTGAAGTCATAGATTTTTTATAGAGGACAGGAGGTCTTGCAAACCACATATTAAAGTGTTATAATAACACTTAATAGAATGATGCAGGACTATGCTGCTATCATTTGTAATCTAATTTAAGAGTTTGTTTAAAATAGGGTTATGAATGGCGTTTAGTGATCAATATGTAATAGGGATTGATTTTGGAACCGATTCCGTAAGAGCAGTAATCGTACAAGTTACAGGGAAGCCTCTCGCAGAAGCAGTACGTTACTATCCAAGGTGGCGTGATGGTAAGTATATTGACAGTTCGGTCAATATGTTTCGTCAACATCCGCTGGATTATCTGGAAGGTCTGGAAGAATCCATTAAAGAACTACTTTCCAAAGTTCCAAATAACATTGTAAATAGTATAAAAGCGATTTCAGTAGATACCACAGGGTCCACTCCCGTGGCTGTAGATGTCGAGGGCAGTCCGCTTGCCTTGAAAGATGAATTCAAAGATAACCCGAACGCGATGTTTATTCTTTGGAAAGATCACACTGCTGTGAAAGAAGCTGATGAGATAAATTATTTGTCAAAAAACTGGGATGGAGTTGATTATACCAAATACATTGGAGGTATCTATTCATCGGAATGGTTTTGGGCAAAGATATTACATACGCTTCGGGAAGATGATAAAATAAAAAATGCAGCTTATTCATGGGTTGAACATTGTGATTGGATTCCATTTGAATTGACGGGGGGAAACGATGTCCGTAAGATGAAACGCAGTCGTTGCGCCGCCGGTCATAAGGCCATGTGGCACGAAGATTTCGGCGGACTTCCATGCGAAGATTTTTTGATTAGCATAGATCCGCTTTTAGGTGGATTGCGCGAGCGACTATACGAGGATACCTATACGTCAGATCAATCGGCGGGTATAATATCTGAAGAATGGGCCGAAAAATTAGGGTTACCCAACGACGTAGAAATTGGCGTTGGTGCATTTGATGCCCATATGGGAGCCGTCGGTGGTGAAATCGAACCATACTACTTAAGTAAAGTAATGGGAACATCCACTTGTGATATTCTCGTAGCTCCCGAAGAGGAAGCCGGTGATAAACTGGTTAAAGGTATATGCGGTCAGGTTAGCGGATCAGTAATTCCCGGTATGCTTGGTTTGGAAGCGGGACAATCTGCTTTTGGTGATGTCTATGCATGGTTTAAGAATGTGCTGATGTGGCCAATGCAGAATGTGATTCAGGAAAGTGATGTATTAAATGAATCTCAGAAAGAGCAATTACTTAATGAGGCTGCTGATAAAATGATTCCTGTTTTAACCAAAAAGGCCCGTCTCTTACATGGTAAGGAAACCGGTATTATGGCATTAGATTGGTTGAACGGAAGAAGAACGCCGGATGCTAATCAGCTGTTGAAAGGTGCTATTTGGGGACTTGATCTTAGCAGTGATGCTCCTAAAATTTTCAAGGCGCTTGTCGAAGCCACCTGTTTCGGAGCTAAAGTTATTGTAGACCGTTTTGTAGATGAAGGAATACCCATCAAAGGAATTATTGGTTTGGGAGGTGTAGCAAAGAAATCACCTTATATAATGCAGACTTTGGCTGATATTTTAAATATGCCTATAAAAATTGCTCAAACAGATCAGACTGTGGCCCTGGGCGCTGCTATGTTTGCAGCAACGGTTGCCGGATTGTATTCTGGCATAGACGAGGCAAAAACGAATATGGGACAAGGGTTTGACAAAGTTTATCAACCGGATCCCGGCAACGCCAAGTTATATGAGAAATTATACGATGAATACAAGGCGATGGGTAAAATCGTTGAAGAACAAACAATGAATTCACAAAAAACTTATACAAAGTCAGTTTCAAATGAGTGATTTCAAAGAATTAAAAAAAGCTGCATATGAAAGTAATATGAAGCTTCCGGAATTGGGGTTAGTGCTTTTTACATTTGGTAATGCAAGTGCAGCAGATCATGATCGTGGTGTATTTGCCATAAAACCAAGTGGAGTCCCTTACAAGGATTTAAAACCAGAAGACATGGTTATCGTTGATTTTGAAGGTGAAGCCGTTGAAGGCGACTTGCGTCCATCTTCCGATACAAGAACACATGCCGTCTTATATAAGCATTGGAGCAATATAGGTGGTATCGTTCACACTCATTCTACCTATGCGACAGCATGGGCCCAGTCACAGACAGATATTCCCATTCTTGGAACAACACATGCTGATCATATGCCTGTTGATGTTCCCTGTGCACCTGTTATGAATGATGAAATGATAAAAGGTAACTATGAATATCAGACAGGATTTCAAATACTCAATGTATTTAAAGAACGCTCCCTGTCGTATGAAGAGGTTGAAATGGTGTTGCTAGCTAATCATGCTCCTTTTACATGGGGGAAAACAGTTGAAAAGGCAGTTTATAATAGTGCCGTACTTGAGGAAATAGCCAAAATGGCTTACATCGCTTTAAATGTTAATCCCGACGCTCCGCGATTGAAGGATTCTCTCATTGAGAAACATTATTTGCGAAAACACGGCAAAAATGCTTATTACGGACAAAATTCATAAAAATATTCACCAATTTGATAGTAAGAAATGATTGAAAAAAGAAAGCCAAAAATTGGCCTGCTGGGTATTATGCAGGAGCTTTATGACAAATCACTACCGGGTATCACTAAGCGTCAGGAAGCTTATGGACGGGAAATTTGTGAACAATTATCTGACGTAGCGGATTGGGTGTTTCCTAAAGCTGCCCGAAACAGAGAAGATATAGAAGAAGTTCTGGGTCAATTTAATCAACAGGGGCTGGACGGTGTAATGATTGTTATGCTTACTTATGGTCCGGCGATGAGAACAGTCAGGGCACTGCAAAATAATAATCTCCCAATCTTATTGGCCAATACACAGCCGGAACCTATTGTAGGTACCAAATGGGATATGGCTGATTTAACTTATAATCAGGGTATTCACGGTGCACAAGATATGGCAAATGCCATACTGAGAACTGTCGGTGATAATTTTGAGGTTGTATCAGCTCACTGGAAAAGTGACGAATTTAAAGAGTATGTTGGTAACTGGGCCAGTGCCGTTCAGGCTGCCCAGGCGTTGAAAAAAATGAAAATTGCCGCCATAGGTAAAATGCACGGCATGGGTGATACCCTTTCTGACGAAGCCGCTTTTACACGTGTTATCGGTCCCGAAGTTAATCGTGAGTATATCGGTGAAGTTTACCGTAATATGGAAGCTGTTACGGAGGATGAAATTGATGACCAAATGAAAAAGGATCGTGATAATTTTGATGTGGATGATGATATGCCGGGTGAAAATTTCCGTTACGCCGTTCGCATGTATCTCGGTTTTAAAAAATTCCTTGAGGATGGTGGATACTCCGGTTTTTCTGCTCACTTCGATACATTTAAAGGTGACGGCCGTTTTGATCAAATCAATATGCTGGCGGCTTCAAACCTGATGGCAGAAGGTTATGGATATGCTGCTGAGGGTGATACGAATACTGTAAGTATGGTAGCTGCAGCACATGTTCTTGATAAAAATGCGCATTTTACTGAAATGTATGCCATGGATTTTGAGAAAGATTCCATGTTGATGAGTCATATGGGTGAAGGTAACTGGAAAATTGCCAGAAAAGATAAATCTATCCGTTTGGCTAATCGGGAACTTGGTATCGGGGATCTCGAAAATCCACCGACAACCGTATTTATGGCTGAACCCGGACCTGCCACGATCGTGTCTCTTGTTCACCTCGTAGGTGAAAAATTCCGTCTCGTTTGTGCTTATGGTGATATTCTGGATACGGAGGAAGTTAAGACCATTGAAATGCCATATTTCCATTTCAGTCCTGCTTCAGGTGTCAGAAAATGTAATGACGGATGGCTTAAAAACGGTGGAACACATCATCAAACGCTCCTTCTTGGAGATAAACGAAAAAAATGGCAAATGCTTTGCCGAATTTTAGGTATCGAGTACGTAGAAGTGTAAGCGTAATCAGCTTCGTTACTTTAACCCGGGTTTGAATTGTTTTCGAGATAAAAAAACTATTTTCGCCCGGGTTATCAATATTCCTCCGGTTATCCCTTGTTGATTATAAGCTTCACAAGATTGAAAATTATTCAGTATCAAATTGATGTGATACTAAAATTAGCATTTGGGAATTTGATTGCAGGTTAAAAGAATTATTTTCACACATTTATAAAATCTGTTATCACTGCTTCTTATTCAGGAAAGGTATCTCCATTTGTCTAAGCTGAATAAATAAAATGATTCCTATAAACCTGTTACTTATATCTTGATCCGGAAATCTGTTGATAAAGCGTATTCGGGTACATCGATTTTCGCTTTTGAGTTGTGTGAGAGTAACAGATACTGATTTTGCAATGTTTGTGACAGTAGAGAATAGGAAACACGATTAAGACTGATTTTTTTAAAGATTATTTACTGATGGATAAAGTTAAAACAAGAATTGATGACGAAATAACGTTAAAAGCGGCTGATAATATCAGAATACTTTCGGCAGCAATGGTTGAAAAAGCCCGTTCAGGTCATCCGGGTGGCGCCATGGGAGGAGCGGACTTTATTAATGTTCTTTTTTCAGAATTTCTGGTTTATGATCCGGATGATCCGACATGGCCATTCAGAGACCGTTTTTTCCTTGATCCGGGACATATGTCGGCCATGCTTTATTCCGTTTTAGCATTAACAGGATCTTATACTATAGATGACCTTAAAAACTTCAGGCAATGGGGGAGTATAACGCCCGGTCATCCGGAGGTTGATATTCAACATAGAGTTGAAAATACATCCGGTCCGTTAGGTCAGGGTCATGCGAATGCTGCAGGTGCAGCTATTGCCGAACGTTTTTTAGCGGATCGTTTCGGGGAATGGTTGTCACATAAAAGTTTTGCATTCATTTCCGACGGAGGGATACAGGAAGAGATATCACAGGGGGTCGGCCGAATTGCAGGACACCTTGGCCTAAACAACCTCATCATATTTTTTGACTCTAATGATCTCCAGCTATCTACCGCCACAGATCAGGTAACAAGTGAGGATACGGCTAAGAAATATGCAGCCTGGGGATGGAATACTATAACGATTGATGGCCATGATATAACTGAAATCCGGAGAGCTTTGACAGAAGCTCAAAATGAGAAGAAAAAACCGACGTTGATTATAGGTAAGACCATTATGGGTAAAGGCGCTGTGACCGATGAAGGTCATAGCTTCGAGAAACAATATTCAACTCACGGGCAACCTTTGAGTAAAGCCGGAGCATCGTTCAGTAAAACCATTCAAAATCTGAATGGCCATCCTGATAATCCTTTTAAAATCTTTCCGGAAGTAGAGGATTATTACGATTTAGTTAATGACCGTAAGCGGGCTATAGTATCCGAAAAGAAAAAATTACAAAGGTCTTGGGAAGAAAATAATCCCGAACAGGCAAAAAAATTACACCAGTTTCTATCAGGAAATATACCTGATATTGATTTAAGTAAAATAAAACACAAAGCGAATATCGCTACGCGTGTTGCCTCCTCGAATGTCTTGTCATATTTGGCCGATCATGTTGATAATATGATTGTGGCGTCAGCAGATTTATCTAATAGTGATAAGACAAACGGTTTTTTGGACAAGACAAAATCATTTTCATATCAGGATTTTTCCGGTGCTTTTTTACAAGCGGGTGTTTCCGAGTTAACAATGGCTGCTATTGCTAATGGTATGGCATTGCATGGAGGTATTATTCCGGTATGTGCAACCTTCTTTGTGTTTTCCGATTTTATGAAACCCGCTATTCGCCTGGCTGCATTGATGGAGTTACCGGTTATCTATATCTGGACTCACGATTCATTTCGTGTTGGTGAAGACGGGCCAACTCATCAACCCATAGAACAGGAAGCGCAAATACGTTTATTGGAACAACTGAAGAATCACTCCGGTAATAACAGTTTCCTTGCACTGCGCCCCGCTGATGCTGCTGAAACGACAGTGGCCTGGGAAATGGCACTTCGAAATACCAAGACCCCTACCGGTTTGATTTTATCGCGTCAGAATATTGATGATATACCATCAATTAAGGATATGGATCGTTACAGTGATGCTCAGAATGCGTCTAAGGGAGCGTATATTGTGCAAGAAACAGAGGATGAGCCGGATGTCATATTAGTCGGTAATGGTTCGGAAGTCGCTACATTGATAGCCGGAGCAGAGTTACTTGAAAGAGAAAAAAAATTAAACGTCCGTGTAGTATCAGCCATATCGGAAGGTTTATTCCGTAAACAACCTGAAAACTACCAGGCAGAAATAATACCAGATAATATCCCCGTATTGGGTCTGTCGTCCGGTTTGCCAGTTACACTGCGAAATTTAGTTGGTCCGAAAGGAAAATGTGTTGGATTGGATCATTTTGGTCATTCCGCACCGGCAGAAGTTTTGGATAAACAATTTGGCTTTACAGCTGAAAATGTTTTACAAGAGGTTGAGAAATATTTGTTTGAATACCGTTTGTAGAAAAACCGTTTACAAAATTTAAAAAGAACTAAGGCAATGAATTTTGAATTTGCTGCATGAGATTATTTTTGACATATAAATTAATCATCTAAACATCAATGATATGGTACATTTTATGAAGATCCTTTCTCTATTGCTTGCTTCATCGCTATTGGGAATGATTCAGGGTTCACCAAATGTGATAAAAAAGAAAAAGCAACAGAACCAAACAGGTTTGAAAAAAGCTAATTTCCAAAAAGTTATCAATGGGAAGAAGACCAATTTATTCTTTTTGAAAAATGATAATGGTATGGAAGTCGCTATTACAAATTACGGTGGAAGGGTTGTGAGTATCATGGCGCCCGATCGTAATGGCAAGATGGCTGATGTTGCTCTTGGTTTTGATCGTTTAGATGGTTATCTGAATAATAATGAATATTATTTTGGCGCAGTTATTGGGCGTTATGCCAATAGAATTGCCAAGGGACGGTTTACCTTAGATGGTAAAACATATCATCTTCCGATAAATGATGGTCCTAATAGTTTACACGGTGGCAATAAAGGTTTTTTTGCCAGAATATGGGATGCCAGGCAATTAGACAGCAGGAACTTACTTCTTACCTACGATTCTAAAGATATGGAAGAAGGATATCCGGGTGATTTGAAAGTTCAGGTTCTCTACACGTTGACACAGGATAATTCTATTCGAATTGAATACACCGCTGTCACCGATAAACCAACCGTAATTAACCTAACCAACCACACTTATTTTAATTTAAATGGTGCAGGCAGTGGCAAAATTACTGATGAAAAATTGATGATTAACGGTGATTCATATACACCAATCGATGATACTGAAATACCGACAGGTAAGATAGATCCTGTTAAGGGAACTCCGTTTGATTTTACATCGCCAACAGTTATTGGTAAACGCATAAATGCGGATAATCAACAGATTAAATTCGCAAAAGGATATGACGATAATTGGGTCCTTAATAAAGATTTCAAGGGACAACTAAGTCTGGCAGCCCGTGTTACTGATCCAAATAGCGGCCGGGTGATGGATGTATTAACAACCGAGCCGGGTATACAATTCTACAGTGGTAACTTTCTCGATGGAGTGAAAGGTAAAGACGGAAAACCGTATAAATATAGAACGGCCCTTACACTGGAGACGCAACACTATCCTGATTCTCCTAATGAACCTGATTTCCCATCGACTGTTTTGAAACCTAATCAGATATTCCATTCTATCACCATATATAAATTCCGTACAGAATAATAGGTGGTGATTCTCCTATGGTTAACAGTGATCAATGATCGGTTAACAATAATACGAAGTCCTGACGCGGTATGCCTCGTCAGGGCTTCTTGTATTTATACCGTTGGTAAATTGCATTTCATAAGTCACAGAATTCGGATATTGTTGGTGGGGATTATTTGTTGATAGTTAGTAGTATAGGTTTATAAACATACCAATGCTTCTTTCCATAAAAATCATCTCCTGATCACATGACCGCCTTTGATCGGGTATCCGGAAAGATATTAATCATACCTGTAAACGTAGTTTTCGGTATGTACCGATCACTGCATACTGTTGGATTCCTGTCAGGAGAGGAATGACAAGATCCAAAGCCTTAGATAGACTTTAAAACTTCATTTCCAATACATTGCACAGTCATCATGAAGCAATCGAAGGTACTTTTAAATTTCTAATCTTTTAACTCCAAATCTCAAATCTGTATTCCCTGATGTAATTACCCGGATCCCGGATCCCGGATCCTTAGTTATGGATGACGTCATTTTGGGTATGCATTAAAAATTAAAATACCGACATCAGACAATTATAAATCCTATTACTATGCCATTGTTAGTATCATTTTCACCTTTTCAATAGTTTCTTCAGATAATGTAATACCTGAGGCTGTGACATTATCCCGAATATGTGAGGGTTTACTTGCGCCGACAATAGCACTCGAAACTGAGGGTAATCGTAACACCCAGGCAAGGGCTAATTGCACCAATGTTATTCCTTCATCATCAGCCAGTTCCTGTAATTTTTCGACTTTGATCAGATTTTCTTCATTCAGAAAACGTTGTACAAATCGTTTACCTTGTGGATCCATCGCCCGGCTGTTTTCCGGTAGCTTTTCTCCGCGTTTATATTTTCCCGTCAGAACACCTTGTGCGAGAGGGGAAAAGACGACTTGTCCCACTCCGTATTTTGTTGCCGTTGGTATAACATCATCTTCAATATATCGCTGAAACATGTTATACCGGGGTTGATTGACGACTATTTTGTCAAGAGTATATTGGTCGGCAATTCTAATGGCTTCGGTAATTTGTGGCGCCGACCATTCGCTAACCCCGGCATAAAGTATTTTCCCTTGCCTTATTAAGTCATCAAAAGCGCGAAGTGTTTCATCAACAGGTGTTTCAGGATCATAGCGATGACAGTAGTATATATCCAGATAATCGACACCCAAACGTTTCAAACTGGCATGGCATTGATCCATTATATGTTTTCGGGATAGCCCACGGTCATTAGGGCCATCACCCATGGGAAAATAAACTTTGGTTGAAAGAACATATCTATCCCTTGGGTATTGTTTCAACGCTTTTCCAACAATCTTTTCTGCTTCGCCCTGCATGTATACATTAGCCGTATCAAAAAAGTTAACACCTGACTCATATGCTTCATGGATGATATTTCGTGATTTTTTCTCATCAACATATCCGGCATAGGTAAGCCAACTGCCTAAACTGATTTCACTGACTTTTAAACCTGTTCTTCCCAATCGACGATAATTCATGAAAATATTTTACGGATCTTATAATTAATATTGAACGTTTAAGAATAGTCATTCTTTTGGAACTACAACATAGTTAATATGTTATCAGATGATGCAGGTATTTTTTCAGTAAACCAAATATTGCTACCGGACTTTTAATCTAATGAGTAAAAAGGCGTAAAAATCACAATAACACGATATCATATTTTTATATTTATAAGTTGGTATATCATCTTCAGGTTAACCGGATGACAAATTTGAGATTAAGGTTCATTAAAATACAACAATTCTGTGAAGTGAAATTAGTAAGAATATTTTCAATCTGTTTTACGATTACTTGTACTATTTGGTTGACAGCAAGTGCTCAATCTAAGAATGATTCACTTAAGGTAAATCTTAAGCCGATTAACGTATATGCCACTCATTATGGCATTAGCCCCGAATCTACACCATTGTCAGTTAGTTATATTTCAAGATCAAATGCGGAGTATGATAAAACACCGGCTCTGACTCTCGATCGCATCACGTATAAGATTCCGGGACTTTGGGTGAGTAACAGGGAGAATTATGCCCTGGGAGAACGAATTACTATACGCGGACTGGGTTGGAGAGCCGCTTTTGGCGTTAGGGGAATCCAGGTTATCATGGACGGAATTCCGTTGACAACGGCTGACGGCCAATCTGTTTTAAATATAGTCGACCCTGCATTCATAAGAGATATGAAGGTTATCAGGGGACCCGCATCAGCGTTTTGGGGTAATAGCAGCGGCGGCGTTTTATATCTATCAACGAGACCGCCCAAAGATATCGACTCACAAGTCAGGGTACGGGAAATGCTGGGATCGTATGGAATGGGTAAAACGGATGTTCAGTTGACGCAGAAAATCGGGCTTAGCCGATTCAGTGCCTACACATCTTATCTTCATAGTGATGGTTACCGCGATTACAGTAAGGTTCGTTTAAGCAGAACGGGTCTTACCGGAAGTATACCTTTAACCGGGAAAAGCGGCATTAATTTATTTGGAGCTTATGAGTCCATGCCGGAAGCCCGGCATCCGGGAACATTAACAAAACAACAGGTAGAACAGGATCCGCGTCAGGCAAGGGCTTATTTTGTTGATAATAACGCCGGTAAGATGTCCAGGCAGGGTCAGTTGGGAGGAACTTATCATGATGTAACCGGTATAGGTACATTCAGGGCGACGGTTTACGGTATCTTACGTGATCTTAAAAATCCCCTGCCTTTTGTATATATCAAATTACATCGTCTTGCCGGTGGAGTGCGGTTTACACTCCAAAATGAAAATGAATATTTCAGATGGAATGTCGGGTATGGTGGAAAATTACAGCATGACTTCCGATGGAACTGGAATAACAGTCATGGAACACCACTTCCGGGTGACAGCCTGACTATCGATCAGCTTGAACAAGTATACAATCAGGCCGTATTTGGAAATATAATGGTGCCGTTGAATAAATGGAAAATAAGCCTGAGCCTGCGTTATGATTGGTTGCGTTTTACCGCTGATGATCATTTGCAGAGGCCCAATCCCGGTAACAGTCAATCGGGAAGCCGTAATTTTCAGGCGTTAAGCCCATCAGCCGGAATCAGTTATCAAATCAATGATTCCAGGATCTATGCAAGTATGAGTACGGCATTTGAAGCTCCGACAACAACCGAACTGGTAAATCGCCCGGATGGCGGAGGAGGTTATAATCCGGATATTAAACCTGAGCACACACTCAATTTTGAAACAGGGGTGAAAGGTCAAATTAAAGCAGCCTCACTAACCTACGACCTTGCATTATATACATTATGGATTCGTGATATGCTGATGCCTTATGAGAGTGCCAGCGAAAGGGTTTATTATCGCAATGAAGGGAAAACACACCACTGGGGAATTGAAGCGAAAGTAGACTGGAAAGCTCAAAGGAATTTTAATCTGGGGGTGACATATACTTACACACATGCAACATTTGTTACAGCGCAGACGCTATCGAATCAAAGCCTTGATCATCATGCTATTCCCGGTATTCCACGGCAACGGTTAGACGGATTTATCCGTTGGTCACCGGATCCATTATGGTTTTCTCTTGATGCTGAAAGTGTTAATGCGTATTACGTGGATAATTTAAATACGGCAAAAAATGAAGGATATATCGTTTTTAATGGGAGAATAAGTACTAAAAGTATTCGCTTAAGTTCGGGTATTTCCGTGGACCCTTTTATTTCCATAAAAAACATATTCAACAAACAATATAACGGATCAGTACAGGTGAATGCCACGAGTGGGCGATATTATGAACCGGCAGCCGGACGTAACTGGGCCGCCGGCATTACCTTAAGATATTAAAGTGTAATAAGTTATTGAGTATAATTAGAGTGCCTGATTATAACTTAATACACCTAATAACTTAATAACTCTCTCTATGCTATTTCCCGGTATACATGATGCGCCATACGGTACCATGCGAATCATCCGTAACATACAACGAACCATCTGGTCCTTGTGCGAGTCCAACGGGGCGGTGTTTTGCCTGGCCCGGTGATGATAATTGGTTAACACCTGCAAATCCTGTGGCAAAATTATCCCATTTATCAGAAGCGGGTTTATCTCCCTGAAATGGTACAAATACTATTCTGCCGGGAGCTTGAGGTAAAGGAGCCCTGTTCCATGAACCATGAAAAGCGATAAATGCACCGTTTTTAAATTTGGATGGAAACTGATTCCCGGTATAGAACATTAGTCCCAATGGTGCCCAGTGTCCCGGAAACGCCATTATGGGATCATCATAGTTTGCAGCACGTCCTACTTTTTGGCCGTCCCCACCGTATTCAGGTGCAAGGACATTTTTATGTTGAAACTGATCATAATAAGCATATGGCCAACCAAAATTGGATCCGTCTTTTACTAACATAAACTCTTCGGCAGGTAATTCGGCACTTTGTTTTTGAGTAAAATATTTCGGCCAGAGTTGATGCAACTGATCCCGGCCGTTTTGTACGACATAAAGTTTATTCACATCGGAATTCCAGGTGATTCCCACACCATTTCGTATCCCGGTTGCGTAATGATGGGCATTAGCCAATTTCTGATCTTTTTGATCCGCTTTAAATTCCCAGACGCCGGCACGTGTTTTCAATTGTGGACAAGGATCCAGGCCGGGCACTCCTTTAGAGCGTTCAGGTTGCTGACAGGCATTGGTCGGGCTGCCGATATCCAAATACATGTTACCCTGATTATCAAAAGTAATAGACTTTGTATGGTGATCTCCTTTATGCGGTAAGTTTACCACAATATGTTCAGGAGTACCATCGGGTACCAATTGACCCTTCGTTAGTTTATATCTCCAGACAGCGGTATCGGGAGCAAAATAAAGGTAACCATCGTGGATAGCTATTCCGTTACCACCGCTATTACCAAAATATTTAATGACGTCTGGTTTCCCATCACCATTATTATCCCGCATGGCAACAATGCCACCACCATTTTTCATATGTTCCAGGGCCACATAGATATCGCCATTATCACGAATAACAATGTGACGGGCGGATCCGATATTGTCGGCTACCACAACGGCCTGGAATCCTGCTGGAAGTGTTAACCCTCCGTTGTTAGGTTCAAAATGAATGGGCTGGTCTTTATGTCCGTTGCTGTAAGCACAATTATTTAATCCAACGGTTATGAGTAAAATAAATATCCAGCCGAGAGTTTTATTCAGAGAGCGCATATTTTTAAAATTTAGAACCGGTAATTTGTTCTTATTATGATTCATAATTATTCATTGCTGATTACTTTATTGATAGATCGATATAATTTTGAGTAAAGAACCATCGACACAAACTATGATAAGTTAAGAGATTGCCATCATAATTCAATGTCAAATTATATAAGACATTGTTAATTAAGCATACAATAGTTTTACATAACAGCACAACAAATAAAAAAAGCCGAAACGTTCAGTTCCGGCTTTTTTTATACCATAATTTTAATAAATATCAGGATTTTAGATAACCTTTTTCCACAAGTAATTCGGCGTTTAATATAGCACCGCCGGCGGCACCCCGAACGGTATTGTGAGCCATTGTTACAAATGAAATATCAAACACAGAAGCCTTCCGCAGGCGCCCGATACTTGTTTGCAGGCCATTTCCTTCGTAAGCATGCAAACGTGGTTGGGGGTACGATGGCTCATCATATAACTTGAGGGCTACTTCAGGAGCTGTAGGTAAATTCAGGTCGGCAATGGGACTTTTCCAGTCACGAATGGCAGCCTTAACATCTTTGATAGAAGAGGGTACTTTTTTAAGCTTCAGTGTAACGGAAAGAAGGTGGCCTTCGATTACAGGAACTCTTGTGGCGGTAGCATGAATGGTAAAATCAGCTTGATCAACTTTTTTCCCATCATTCAATTTCCCTAATAATTTCAATGGTTCGGAAGCTATTTTGTCTTCTTCGCCACCGATATAAGGGACCACATTATTGGTGATATCGAGACTTGGAACTCCCGGGTATCCTGCTCCGGATATAGCCTGCATGGAGGTCATAATCAGGGACTCGATACCGAAAGCATCATAAATGGGGCGCAAGGTCATCACGAGCGGGACCGTCACACAATTAGGGTTGGTTACAATAAATCCGCTGCCGTTTTCGGTAAAGGTTTGGTTATCGATCATCTCGATATGATCAGGATTAACTTCCGGAACCAATAACGGTACATTTTCATGGGTCCTGTAATTTTTGGCGTTGGATATGACCGGAATACCGGCTTTTGCAAAGGCCAGCTCGATGCCGGTAGCGACACTTGAATCGAGGCCTGAAAATACAAAGTCAACATCCGTCATCTCCTCAGGTTTACAATCGGATACCGATATATCAGAGACATCTTTTGGTATGGAGGATGGTTCTATCCAGTTGACCGCTTCCTTATACTTCTTACCGGATGAGCGTTCTGAAGCTCCAAGAGCTGTGATTGTGAACCACGGATGGTTATCTAATAATCGAATAAATTTCTGGCCAACGGCACCCGTTGCACCCAGAATTCCTACTTTAAAACGGGACATAATGCTAACTTGTATTTTTTATGTTGTGTAAATATTAATTGATCTGTAAAAAAATTGTTAATTAGAGCGTATTTTCGATATTTTGCCTCAATTTTGAGGTACAAATATACATATTTTTATAGAATCTTAAGAGAATGCAATATATTTTTATGATTTATTATCAATATGAGTGTTTGAACCATCATTTACGAGCAGTGTAATTACCATACGATCTGTATGAATGAATAGTATTACATATTTTTCAAAATAGAATTTCAAAAAGAAAATTTTTTTCATGTCAGAATTGACCAGTCTTGATACGATCGTTTCATTATCCAAAAAACGCGGATTCATTTTCCAATCATCCGAGATTTATGGCGGCCTCGGCGCTGTATATGATTACGGTCCATTGGGGGTTGAACTGAAACGCAATATTCGTGATGCATGGTGGAGAACCATGACCCAAAAACATGATAATATTGAAGGGCTCGACGCTTCCATCCTGATGCATCCCAAAGTATGGGAAGCAAGTGGTCATGTTACGAGTTTCAATGATCCGATGATTGACGATAAGCAATCGAAGATGAGATATCGGGCTGATACTTTAATCGAGGATTATATCACGAAATTACGCTCAAAGGGTAAAGATGACGATGCCGAACGCGTACAACAGTTACTAGATACTACAGGAACCCGCAAAAGCCTGACTGAAGATCTTTATGATATTATTATTGATGAAGAGATCCATGCTCCCGATTCCGGTGCATTCGACTGGACGGAAGTTCGGCAATTTAACCTGATGTTTAAAACACACCTGGGAGCCATCACCGGAAATGCAGATGACAGTGCCATTTATCTGCGTCCGGAAACAGCGCAAGGTATTTTCGTGAATTTCCTGAATGTAATGAATACCTCACGTCATAATATCCCATTCGGTATTGCACAAATTGGTAAGGCGTTCAGGAATGAGATCGTTGCCCGTCAGTTTGTCTTCCGCATGAGAGAATTTGAACAAATGGAGATGCAATATTTTGTTCAGCCGGGGACGGATGATGAGCAGTATGAAAACTGGAAAGCACAACGGTTATCCTGGCATAAGAGTATTGGTATCCGTGAAGATAACTTACGCTTGGTGGATCATCCCAAAGACAAGCTTGCTCATTATGCTAAAAATGCCGTCGACATACAGTACAAATTCCCGATTGGATGGCAGGAAGTGGAAGGTGTGCATAACCGAACCGATTTTGACCTGTCACGTCATCAGGAGTACTCCGGTAAAAAACTGGAATATTTCGATCAACAGACTCGTGAACGGTACGTGCCTTACGTTATAGAAACGTCCATTGGCCTCGATCGGTGTGCATTAATGGTGTTGTGTGATGCTTACCGCGAAGAGGAAGTGGCCGGCGAAAAAGAAGGATCGGTCGAATCGCGCACTGTTTTGAAGATGCATCCGAAACTCGCTCCAATAACGGCCGGTATTTTCCCATTGGTCAAGAAACCGGAGTTGAAAGAGATCGCACATAAAATAACGGATAATCTTTCCGATGATTTTAAAGTTCAATACGATGAAAAAGGATCGATTGGTAAACGTTACAGACGTTTGGATGAGGCAGGCACGCCATTCTGCTTTACGGTTGATTTTGAAAGTCTTGATGATCAGACGGTGACATTGCGTGATCGTGATTCAATGGAACAGATACGTGTTTCATGGGATAATCTGGATCGGGCTATCCGGGATAAAATGAAAGAATGGCAACCGGAAGATTAACGGATTTATATCAGATATAAATTATTTAAGAAAGCGGCTGGGCGGGAAGTTCAGTCGCTTTTTTTGTTAAAGTACGGTATCTTTCGCGACTACTGAAAATTTGAGATGTGAATTATCTTGATGTAGTACTTATATAAAAAACGTTTTTATATTATTTGAATATATCCTGATTATTTCGGATTTATCCATCATAAAAGCAATATTATCATTGCATTTTGACGTAAATAGTGTTAATTCTAATCATTACTAATAGAGGACTGTACACATAGGAAATAGATTATATAGCTTCGAAACCAGGTAATATCCAAAGGTAATAATCTTTGATTCCTCTAAAAAATTATACGGTGAAATAATATTCAATAAAAGGAAACATATAGTTTTAGAAGGTAGATTTGAAAACGGCTAATAAAGAAACCTTATTAATAAAAAAGATACGTGAAGGGGACGAGCATGCTTTCGAAATTGTCTTTCTAAAATATTATTCGTCGTTATGCAGGTTTAGCTGGAAGTATGTCCATTCCGAAGTTATTGCTGAAGAAGTCGTTCAGGAAGTATTCGCAACTGTCTGGGAAAAACGCCTGCAACTGGATCCTGATGGACATCTGCGCGGTCTTTTGTATGATGCTACCCGTAATAAGGCCCTGAACTACATCAAACATCAGAAAATTGTTGATGATTATATTGCGGAAACCAGGCAAAAGATGAATGACAACATCTTCCCACTGGCATCTTCAGCTGATGGAAAATACGAGGAAGTCATCCGGATCATCGATAAAGTTGTTGATGAATTGCCGACCAAATCAAAGCGTATTTACAAATTAAATCGTGAAGAGGGCCTGACCTACCGGGAAATTGCTGATTATCTGGAAATATCAGTTAAAACGGTAGAATCACAAATGAGCAGAGTATTAAAAACATTACGTGATCAGCTCTCTCAATTTTTGCCTATCTGTATTATGGCAAGTTGTTTATATGTCTCATTGTCTATCCATTGATAGAATTAATTCAAGCCACAGTTTTTCTCAGTTAACCGCAGATTTGTTAATAGTTAGTCGGTTTCTTCTGATAGATTGATGAGTAATCCGGTGTCAGCAACGATATATAATGTCCCCCAAACGACGTCATCCCGGGCTCCGACGCGGAATCTCGTGATTAAGGGCTGTAAGTGTTCTTTAATTTATTAGCTGTAATTACACATGCAATCTCAAGACATGATTTGAAAATTGTGGCTGCACTTTGGTTGGATCCTGAATCCCGGTCAGGATGATGCCGTTTGGAGGTTGTAAAGACGTCATCGGAGTCCGTAACGACAATTCGATAGCATGGTTGACTTAGTTGAAGTATAGTATTGATTTGAAATCCCTGTTTACTGGTATTTGGTATCAAAACGCTGTCATAACCTACGTATAATCAAGTGTTTAATTATCGCCCATTTCTTATATCCTAACACTTATAAATTATCTTAGAATTAACAGTGGATAAAATTTTTTTTAAAAAATTACAGGGTACCCGGAATCTCAGTTGTAATCTAAATAAATGACATTCAAAATTACTTTATGAACTATCAGATCTTATATAAATATATAGATGGCTCCTGTTCCAAAGAAGAACTGGCGCAGTTAGCTAAGTGGTTGCAGGAGAAACCATCTAATGAAGACTTTTTTAAGACATTTATTGAAAATGCTTATAAAGAAAAAAATATAGAATTTGAAGCTGATGCACAGAAAGCCTGGAAAGAATTTCAAAAGAAGTATGTTCATCCATCAAATGTAACCAGCATAAGTGGTGAGCGTATTCCCCAAAAATCAGGTGTAAAAGGCCACCCGGCAACAGTTACAGTTCATAAGAAAAGTAATTGGCATTGGTATTATGCAGCGGCTGCAGCTATGCTTATTGTAGCGGCCCTGTTTTTCTATAAGCATCACTCAGTAGAACCAGGTGATAATCAGTTAGCCTTTCAAAATATCACCACAGCTAAAGGTCAACGTAAAACCCTGGAGCTTAATGATGGCACGCATATCATTCTGAATTCGGAAAGTAAGATATCCATACCCAAAAACTATGGCCTTGCTTCCCGTACGATTTATCTACAGGGAGAAGCCTTTTTCAAAGTGGTGCATAATAAAAATCATCCATTTATGGTGGTCGCCAATCATACATTTGTTAAAGATATTGGCACACAATTCAATGTAATGGCTTATGACCCCGCACAGATTGTCGTAGCAGTAAAACAGGGATTGGTTTCATTTGGTGAAATAAAACATGGTAAGCCACAGAAAGAGCTGGGTGAAATATCCCCGAATAGAATGGGAGTCTTAGAAAATACCGGAAAGTTCACCCTTGAGAATATAAGTGACTTAAACAGATATACCGGTTGGACAGATGGGAAACTGGTGTTCCGGAATACACCTTTCCGGGACGTAGTTAAAAGGCTCGAGCGATGGTACGACATAGATTGTAAAATTGAAGATCCAAATCTCAAAAATCGCACTTTGACGGCAACCTATGATAATATGTCGATGGATGATGTACTTAAAGTCCTTTCATTATCACTGAATATCACTTACGAACAGCATAACAAGACGATCATATTCAGGGATAAATGACATGATTGAAGAATTTGAATCAATAGCTTACTTAAAACATGGAGAAAATTATTTATGAAACATAAAAGGATACGACGGACTCTTTTATGGGGGAATATTTGGATTTTTGTTTTTCTGTTTATTGCGAAACCTTTTGGGGTGTATGCACAAAAAGGAGACGAGCAAAAGGATCAAAAGACAACATTAGCCGGTTTCTACGAAAACAGGACCTATAATAAGAGTGCTGATAGTGATGCTGGTAGAAAATTAAATACTATTGTATCCCTTAAAAAGGGGAAACAAAAGTTGATTACCGAGTTGGAATTAATCGCCGATCAGGTAGGCTTGGAGTTGTCCTATAGTGAGCAATTTGTTCCGATGAATAAACAAATCTATATCAAACAGACAAAACTTACCGCCCGAAAAGCGCTTTTAAAAATTCTGAAGGGTACTTCTATTAGTTACGCTGTTTATTCAAAACAATTGGTGCTGTTGCGAAAACGAAAAAATGAATTTCAGGCGAAACAGGATGTAATTTCAGGTACCGTAACAGATGCCGGCAACAAGGAAGCCCTTCCCGGTGTAAATATTATAATTAAGGGCACTACAATTGGAACCTCTACGGATCAGAATGGTAAATATAAGTTAGAAGTTTCATCACTTCAGGATACCCTCGTCTTTTCTTATATCGGTTACCAGAGGATGACTGTTCCTATTAATGGTAGGACCCATATTAGTGTGTCGCTAACTATGAAAGTCCTGAACGGGCAGGAACTTGTTGTTGTAGGTTACGGGACCCAACAGAAAAAAGACTTAACCGGTTCTATCGCTACGGTAAAAAGCAAGGATCTTGGTTCGCAACCGGTACCCAGTCTCAGTGACGCCTTGCAGGGACGTGCTTCCGGAGTGCAGGTTATTTCTTCCGGCGTCCCCGGAAATGATGCAACATTTCGAATTCGTGGAACAGGCACTATTAATAATAGTAATCCTCTTATAGTTATTGATGGAGTTCCGACAACATCAGGATTTAACATGTTGAATCCGAATGATATAGAATCCATACAAGTATTAAAAGACGCTTCGGCAGCTGCAATATACGGTTCGCGGGGTGCAAATGGTGTAGTAATAGTTACAACTAAAAGTGGGAAAGGAAGCAAGAATCAATTTAATGTTGATGTATACAGAGGAATTCAGCAAGTAACCAATACGATTCCGATGTTGAATGCTTCACAGTTTGCCAGGCTATCCAATGATATGTTGGCAAATAACGGATTACCTCAAAATCCGGACTTTTCAAAACCGGCTTCCTTAGGTAACGGAACCGATTGGCTAGGCCGGCTTTTTCATGTATCACCCATCCAAAATTATTCCATCTCATATTCGGGTGGTAATGAGAAGTCTAACTTCTATGTTTCAGGAAATATATTGGATCAGAATGGTACCATTATTTCTACCGGTTATAAACGATATACCGTACAGTTTAATTCGGATACCCGTTTATTTGACAGGTTGACATTTGGGAATAAGCTCACGTTGAATCACGATGTTAAAACAAGCGGTAGTTACAGTATAAAAAATACTATGGCTGCATTACCTACTCAGCCGATATTTAATAGCGATGGTACCTACTCCGGGCCAACAGGACGCTCATCATGGGTTGGAGATATCGTGAATCCAATAGGCCAGGCCAGGCTCATCGATAATTCTACCAAAGGTTATAATATCATTGGTTCTGTATACGGTAAGCTGGAAATAACCAAGTATCTGAAATTTAAATCCGATTTTGGGATAAAGGCTAACTTCTGGGATGGACGTACATGGTCACCTAAGTATAACTGGCAGCCCAATCCTCAAACAGAATCATATCTATCGGAGAATTATAATAAAAATATAACCTGGTTAGTCGATAATACCTTAACCTACGATCGATTATTTAAAAATATCCATCATGTGACGGTATTATTAGGTACAAGTGCACAACATAATCGCTTCGATTTTATTAATGGTTCCGTTCAGGGTTTTGCCAGCGATCGTACCCAGCAAATAACAAACGGAATTAATCCACCGACCCTGGGTGGTGATGCTTCCGAGTGGAGCCTGTTATCATTTATGGGAAGAGTTAACTATTCCTATAATGATACCTACCTGGCAACGGCGACTCTCAGGCGTGATGGTTCTTCACGATTCGGATCAGGACACAAATGGGGATTATTTCCTTCCGGTTCTATTGCCTGGAGAATCTCCAATGAGAAATTTTTTAAGCCTGTAAAATTCATAAGCGACTTAAAACTTCGTGCAGGATATGGTATCACCGGTAACCAGGAAATTGGTAATTATTCCTTTGCCTCTGTACTTCAAACAGTACAGTATAATTTCAACAATAGCCTGGTAAGTGCTGTGGTTCCGACTGTAATGCCCAATCCAAATGTACATTGGGAGCAGGTGGAACAATATAATTTGGGATTAGATGCAACTATGTTCAATGAACGGGTTAATGTCACCATTGATACATACATCAAAAATACCAATGATATGCTGGTTCCGATGTCTGTTCCGGTCACAACGGGTTATTCTGACATTAATGTACCCTCTGTCAATGCCGGTAAAATACAGAATAAGGGGGTTGAACTGTCGGTTTCTTCCAAAAATTTACGCGGTAAACTGAATTGGAATACCGATTTCAATATCTCCTATAACCTGAATAAAGTGGTTAGTTTAAATGATACTATACCATTACCGACTGGTAATATTGACTTTAACTATAATGTTGCAAGGTTAGAAGCGGGACATCCGGTAAATGAGTTTTATGGATATGTAACCAATGGCATTTTCCAAAATCAGAATCAAGTGAATATTTATGCCACTCAGGTTCCTGGTGCCGACCCATATAACCGTACTTCACCCGGCGATATCCGTTTTGTTGATTTGAACAATGACGGAGTTATCAACGATAAGGATCGTGCATATATAGGTAATCCCAATCCTGATTTCATTTTCTCGCTGAACAATAGTTTTACTTATAAAAACTTTGATTTCAGCATTTTCTTACAGGGGGTGTACGGTAATAAAATTTTTAATGCCAATCGTATTTGGGATGAAGGAATGTCATCGGCACAAAATCAAACAACGGCAACCTTACATCGCTGGACAGGATCCGGTACGAGTAACGCCATGCCGAGAGCTGTTTATGGAGATCCCAATGGTAATACCAGGGCATCAACCCGTTATGTTGAAGATGGATCATATCTGAGGGTTAAGAATGTTACTCTGGGCTATACGGTACCTAACAGTATTAGTCGTAAGCTCAGTTTGTCATCAGGAAGGATTTATCTGTCCGCTGAAAATATATTCACCATTACACGCTATAGCGGGATAGATCCGGAAGTACCGGTAAATGGCATCGATTTAAATGTATATCCCGTTGCGCGAACCATCAGTATGGGTCTCGATCTTAGCTTCTAACTATAAAAACTGAATACCATGAAAGTTAAAAATCAAATTTATAAAGTAGTAATTCTGGCATTATTGTTTGTTGGGTGCAAGGATCAGTTTTTGAATAAAGCCCCACTGGATTCTATCAATTCTGCGAATTTTTTCAAAACGAAAGAGGATGCTATTTCAGCTATTAATGGAGCTTACCAGCCGTTACAGTGGCCTAAGTTATATAATATGCGGATGTGGACAACTGATATCATTGCCGGCAATAGTGTCGTTGGAGCCGGTGGCGGAACGGATGGAATTGAAACGAAAAATTTAGCAAACTTTGTGGCTGAGCCATCTAACCCCGGTGTACTGGACCTATGGCGCGGCCCATGGCCCGGTATACTCAGATGTAATACCGTTCTGGAAAACGTCCCTAACATGGATATAAACCCGGATTTAAAAAATCGTATTCTGGGTGAGGCGCATTTTTTACGAGGCTTATATTATTTCACGCTTGTAAGATTTTTTGGTGCCGTACCTATGATTACAAAACCTCAAAATCCCGGAGAAGATCTTCGTCCGGCCCGTTCATCAGCAAGCGAACTTTATAATAAAGTGATCATCCCTGATCTCACCGAAGCAATTAAACTGTTGCCTCCCAAGTCATCATACAGTGGAAGCGATGTGGGCCGTGCTGCTAAAGGTAGTGCTGCAGGCTTACTGGCTAAAGTATATCTGACGCTCGGCGACTTACAAAAATCATCTGATTACTGGCAAAAAACCGTTGATTTATGTAATCAGGTAACCCAATTAGGATATAAGCTGGATGCCAATTATGCGGAAAACTTCGATCCTAATCATGAAAATGATCAGGAATCACTTTTCGAGGTTCAATATTATGGTAAGACAAGCAACAGCTTCTGGGCTAATGAAAATCAGTCGTCGTGGACAAGCACATTTATGGGGCCGCGTAACTCCGGTATGGTAGCCGGTGGATGGGGATGGAATCAACCCACACAGGAATTTGTAGGTTCCTACGAATCAGGCGACTTGCGTAAGGACGTAACAATTTTATATCAGGGGGGTCCGCAATTTGATGGTCAGGATTACAAATCCACTTATTCAAATACCGGTTTTAATGTTCGCAAGTTTTTAGTGCCCAAATCCATTGCCAGCACATATGATGCAAGTCCGCTTAACTTCCCGGTATTGCGTTATGCCGATGTTTTATTGATGAAAGCCGAGGCATTGAATGAGCTGGGACAAACCACGGCTGCGGAAACGCCGCTTAATGATGTTCGGGCACGTGCAGGACTATCAGCGGTAAATGGCCTGAATAAATCGGACATGAGAATAAAAATACGTCATGAACGGCGTATGGAACTGGCATTTGAAGGACAACGCTGGTTTGATCTCATAAGAGACCCTCAATATGCATTGAGTTTTCTTCACTCTATTGGAAGAACGAATGCGACTAAGAACGATCTGTTATTACCTATTCCTCAAAAAGCAATAGACGCCAATCCTAACCTGACTCAAAACCCGGGTTATTGATTAGTAAGGACTTTGGGTTTACCAGAGTACTTTTGTGAGGTCATAATTTTATAAGCATCAATTATTTAATGAGATATAAGTTTAAGCATATGAGGATATTAATACTGTGTTTCTTATTGTTTTCAGGTTGTAAAGGCACAGGACCCGTTGGATCAGGAATTCAAAAACAAAGTGATTCATTGGATAATATCTCAATGTCTATTAATAAAGCCATTTATAACCCTAATGAGAAGGTTACGTTCACATTGAATAGATCGGTCTCAACAGAGCTATGGGTACGGTATAAACATTTAGACCAGGTTATTAATGAAGTTCCTGTAAATGACTCAACCTGGAATTGGACCGCGCCATCAACCGATTTTACCGGTTATATGGCTGAATTGTACCATAAAAAAAATGACAAAGACAGCGTGCTGGCTACAATAGGGATTGATGTATCCTCAAGTTGGACAAGATATCCGAGGTATGGATTTCTTTCAGACTTTTCGAAATTGAGTCAGTCCAGGATTCATTCGGTCATCAGCCAATTGAATCGCTATCATATAAACGGTATTCAGTTTTACGACTGGCAATATGAGCATCACAAGATGTTAGCCGGTACGGTGAGCAATCCGGATTCGGTATGGAAAAACATCGGCAATGATGATGTTTATTTTTCAACCGTTTCATCGTATATCAATGAGGCGCATCAGCACAATATGAAAGCGATGTTTTATGATCTGGTCTACGGTGCGCTGGATGATGCCGCCAGTGATGGTGTTTCAAGCAAATGGTATCTTTATACAGATCAAAATCACAATAATAAGGAGGTATTTCCATTACCTAAGCCGCCTTTTAGAAGTGATATCTATCTGCTTGATCCTTCAAATACAGGGTGGCAGGACTATATCATTAATCAGAGTGACAAGGTCTACGCTGCCCTTGGTTTTGATGGGTATCACATGGATCAACTCGGGAACCGGGATAAGAGTCTCTACACCTATGATGGTACCTCCGTAGATTTACAACAAACATTTCAACCATTTATTGAAGCGGTCAAACAAAAAGATCCCGGAAAATTTGCCGTGATGAATGCCGTAAATCAATACGGACAGCAAGGAATAGCAAATGCTCCCACTGATTTTTTGTATACGGAGGTATGGAGTCCTAATGAAGGATATAAAGATCTGGCAAGGATTATAAAGGACAATAATCTCTATTCCAATGACGAGAAAAACAGCGTGCTGGCAGCTTATGTGAATTACGATATGGCGAATACCCAGGGTTATTTCAACACACCTTCCGTTCTTATGCTTGATGCCGTTATTTTTGCTTTCGGTGGTTCTCATATTGAGCTCGGAGAACACATGCTGGGAAAAGAATATTTCCCGAATAATAACCTTTCAATGAAATCGGATCTGAAGAAAGAGATAGTCTCCTATTATGACTTTTTGGTAGCATATGAGAACTTGTTACGTGGTCAGAATGGGATATTCAACAATCCTGAACTTACGGCGGCCGGACAAATAAAATTGAATAAATGGCCTCCGCAAACGGGACAAGTTTCTGTTGTTGGCAAGAAAGTCGGGAATAGAGAGGTGATTCATCTGTTGAATTTCACAGACGCCACAACATTAAACTGGAGGGATAATAATGGTGTTCAGGCCTATCCATATGATGTTAATGATGTTCCGTTAACATTTACAAGCAGTCAGAAAGTAAAAAAAATCTGGTATGCGACACCTGATAATGATGAGGGTGCATCACAGACTATCCATTTTACACAAACAGGTAATAACGTCACTTTCACACTCCCTTACCTCAAATATTGGGACATGATCGTCATAGAGTATCAATAACAGTCAATAAATTCGGTGGTTAAGAATATTAATAATCCAATGATTATGAAAAATTTAAATAAGAATCTAACAGCGAAACAAATACCGGGTACCGGGCTTGTTTCAAAAATCATATTAATGTTATTAATTGGGTTGGCAACGCTTGTATCCTGCAAAAAAAGCCGGCCTATTGGTCCTGAACAGTCGAGTATTGATCGGACGCCTGTACTTAAAGCGTCAGCAACGGACCTGCAGCTCAATGAAGGGGACTTCAACAACATGGCGGTTAATTTTACCTGGTCGCCGGGATCTAATCATGGCACTAATTCAGCCGTTGATTATACACTCCAGTTCGGTTTAAAAGGAAATGATTTTGCTAAGCCGACGAATGTAAAACTTGGCAGGAATATTTATAGTCAGCAATATACAGTCGCTGATTTTAATGATCTGTTGCTTAACCAGGTAAGTCTTGCCCCGGATACCAGTGCGGAATTAGAGGTGAGAATAAAATCTGCTCCCGCCGATTCGTCAGAAAGCCCCGATTTTTCCAATGCTGTGAATGTGAAGGTCAAGACCTATAAACCGGTTTCATCCACTTTATACTTAATAGGTGATGCCACTCCTAATGGCTGGGATGCCAATAATGCAACACCATTGAAACGGGATGAGAATAATCCGACTATTTTCCATTATAAAGGGGCATTATATGCGGGACAATTTAAGTTTATCACGGACATAGGTCAATTTGTGCCATCTTATAATATGGGAAGTGATTCGACTCGCCTGTTTTATCGCACAGATTTTAGTCAGCCGGATAACCAATTTACGGTTAATTCTGCAGGTAATTATAAAATTACGGTTGATCTGTATAAACTGACGATCAACATCGTAAAATTGGCTGGCCCGCCATACTCTCAACTATGGATTGTTGGAGATGCAACTCCCAACGGATGGGATATCGGTAATGCAGCCGAAATGAGAAGAGATCCGGGTGATCATTTTATATTCCAATACAACGAAATTTTAAATTCGGGTGAGTTCAAAATTGCAACGAAGAAAGATTTTAACGCTCCATTCTATCGTCCAACAATGAATCACCCTGATATAAGTAGTACAGCCGTACAATTAAATGCCGGGGATCCGGATAACAAATGGTATATCACTAACCCTGGTGCTTACAAGATTACGTTAAATTTACATGATACTACCATATCAATAAAACCATTTACACCATATACTAAATTATGGATTGTTGGAGATGCAACTCCCAATGGTTGGAATATTGACAACCCGAATCAAATGCAACTTGATCCCAATAATCCTTACATATTTACATACGACGGACCATTAACAGCAGGTGAATTTAAGTTTCCGACAGCAACAGGTGATTGGGGAACGGATTTTTTTATGCCGGCTATTAATCATCAGCCGCTTGATAGCACTACAGTGGTATTTACTCCGGGTGGTAGTCCTGATAAAAAATGGCAGATAACAACTGCCGGTAATTACAGCATAACCCTGAATCAGTTATATGAAACTATCAAGATAGTTAAGAATTAATAACGTTTAAAAGTTAATTAGTAAAAGGATGTGGTTTTTGTGCTTCCAATACAAAGGAAAGTGCAAAAGCCATTTTTTTAACCACAAATTTATGCGAATAACCGCAGATTATATAAAAAGACAACAGAATAGAACGCGGATAACGCAGATGATGCGGATTATCGCAGGTTTTTTATAAAAAAGACCACCGCCGGCAGACAAGCAACAACCAACAAAAAAAACTCAAAGGCGTCATCCAGTACCCCGATCCGGGATCTCGAGGATTGGGAATTTTAGCATCATATATTTTGGAATATGTTAAGTGATAAGAGGTTGTACATCTCTAAAATAGCTTGACCGTTTTGTTTTAATGGATTGCTTTTATTTTCTGAATCGCAGATTCTCGCAGATGAATGGATTGACGCAGATTTGTAAATATGGATAAGCCGCCAAGACGCTCCACACCCATCATATTTTACTTATAATTGCGTTATGGGAGGCATAGCCTTATAACGAGATAAAGTACTCTAAATACTAAATTAGTTATTATTATCTCGTTACGTCCCTCCGGGGCGTAATGTATGTCGGGATGCTCTGCGTCTCGGCATGCTTAATGAGTAACGGTTGACGGGTGTTATCCTGTGAATGGACACAGAGTGTCCGCCGGTTCATTACGAGACAGAGTCTCGCAACGAGTTAACTACTTAACAACTTTAGTCTCTCATTTCCACATA